>CAUUAH010000017.1:0-16402 GCA_963542985.1 uncultured Campylobacter sp.
GGACTGGTGTGTGTGAATTGAAGCTTGGATTATATTTAAAAATAGCTAAATTAAAGCTAAATTTAATATAATCCGAGCATAGGCGCGGTTAAATTTTGCGCTGCAAATATGAGATGACCGCAAAGGTCGCGAGCAAAATTATTCGTCAAATTTAAGCTCAGTAAATTTAAAAAAGCGGTAAATTTACTCTAAATTTCACTCAAAAAATCCCTTTTTCACGAGCTTGCTCTCTTTCACGCAAAACTCCCCTTTCGCGATTACGCTATCTAGGTTTAGAGCTTCGTCAAATACCGCAAAATCGGCGTCGAAGCCTACTTTTATCTCACCTTTGCCATTTAAATTTAGATATTTTGCGACGTTTTTGCCCATCATGCTTAGCGCTTGCGGGATGGTTAGGATTTTATTTTTCACGCAGGCTTGAATGACCTCTAAATTTGTCTCGCACGAAGCGCAGCCGTAGCCCACTAGCGCGCCGTTTTCGTCAAATCTAGGTACGCTGCCGTTGCCGTCGGAGCTCATCGTTAGGCGCTCTAAATTTAGCCCGTTAGCAAGCCCATACGCGATAGCTTCGTGAAGCGGCATAAACTGGCCTCCGCCGCTCGTGATGTCGATGTAGCCGCCCATTTTTTGAAATTTGATCGCCTCGTCAAAGAGCTCCTTCGTCCGCGCGCAGTGCGTCGGCGAAAAGTAATTAATCGGGAACGAATAATCCTTGATCACGCTAAAAATCAGGTCAAATTTATCCGCGAGCCCGCCCATGTGCATGTGTAGCACGCCGCCTTTTTTTGAGATCATACCGCCGATGCGGATCTGCGTCAGGGTCTTGATGAGCTCCTGAGAGGTCGGGTAGCTGCCGCGGTTGTCGCTCATCGCGATCTTACAGCCGATGACCTTGTCGATGAGCACCAGATCGCGCGTGACGGAGCCAGTAAATGTGACACTAGGCAGCGCATAAGAGCCCGTGTGGATGAAGGTCGAGATGCCCTCGTATTCGAGCGCTTTGGCCTTTGAGTAGAGGTTTTCCAGGCTCCTCGTGCACCCATCCGTACCTAGCGTACCCACGACCGTCGTCGTGCCGTAGCGGATGATTTGTGATAGCGTTATTTCGGGCGTGCGAGAGTGGTAGCCCGCCTCGCTGCCGCCGCCCGTGATGTGCACGTGCTGATCGATGAGTCCTGGCGCTAAAATTTTACCCTCTAGGTCATAAACCTCAAGACCCTCGGCTCGAAAATCAAGCCCCTTAGAAACGGATAAAATTTTACCTCCGCCCACTAAAACGTCGCTCCTACCGACGTGCTCTGGCGCGTATAGATCGGCATTTTTAAGTAACAGCATATTTTCTCCTTTGCTTTGGGTTTTTGATTGTAAATTTTACGTTTTTTAGCTTTCTTGACTGCGATGTCACGCCGTCATTTTACATCAAATTTGATAAAAATCGGATACTTTGGCTTTGGTTGGAGAGGCGGTAGTTTAAACGATACTTGAGTTTGATTTCCGTAGATTTAGTTGGAGGTCAAATTTAGCCGACTATCCGCTTAGTTGCACGCTCTCTTCTATCTTCATTAGCCCCGTAAATACGCGCTCTACGGCCTCTTTTTGTTCGCCCGAGATTTCGATCTTTTTCTCGTTTAAAAGCAAATTTACGAACTGCTCGTTTTGCAGCGTCTGTACGTCAAATTTTCTCGCATTTGCGGCGATTTTTGCCGCGAGAGGATTTTTTGATTTAAAATTTTCGTATGGCATTTTTCTCGATTTTTAGTGAAATTTTGGCTCAAATTTAAACTCGGCGCGCACCCCACAAAACAAGAACGCGCGACCGAGTTAAATTTTAGCCGCTAGCCTGGCTTAACGCTTTAAGATTTTAGCGTTTTCGCAGCCGACCTCTAGCCCCATCTTGCACGCTTTTTCGTAAAATTTAACCGCAGCTTTGACGTCCGCACTTACGCCCATGCCGCGCTCGCTCATATAGCCCGCCTCGTTGCAGCCTTTAGCTAGCCCAAGCTCGCATGAGTTTTTATAGAGCTCGTACGCTCGCGCTTCGTCTTTTGCTATGCCAGCACCCGTCTGGCACGCGTACGCTAGCGCGTAGCAGCCCAGCTTATCGCCCATTTTGCATGCTCGCTCGTAAAATTTAGCCGCCGTACTAGGCTGCTTTGCCGCGACCTTTCCGCTAGCGATCATCGCGCCCAGATCGTAGCATGCCCGCGCGTGTCCGCCTTCGCACGCTAGATTAAAGAGCCTCGCCGCCTCGCTAAAATCCGAAACTCGGTACATCGCTAACGCGTCTTCAAACTGCTTGTTTGCCAAATTTGTAGGTGAGCTCGCAGGGGCGGTTGCCATCTCGTTTGAGGATCTTGTTTGCGCCGCAAAGAGCGCGCTCGCCGCAAAAATCAAACAAAGTAAAATTTTTCTCATACTGACTCCTTTTTATGAGGTTTCGATTTAAATTTTAGCCCTTTTTAATAAACATAAATGAAATTTTAACTAAACTCGCCTGGCTACGTGCTCGTCTACGCCCAATTTAGGCCATATACGGCTATTTCGGCGAGATTTTATTCATCGCAAAACCGCAAAATCGCCCTGTAACCCCATCTCTGCGGTAGGAAAACAGCTCCCTCGTCTCAAACGTGCAGCGCGGATCAAACTCCACTCGCTCAACGCCAAGCGCGGCAAATTCGTCCCGCAGCGCAGCCTCCATATCAAATTTGCCGCCATTTTTATAGCGGTTAAACGCGCCCAAATCAAGCTCGCCCACCTCGTAGTTTCGCGCCTTGATATTTGCGCCCACGAATACGCGCAAATCGCCCGCCTCGCAGCCAAACTCGCTCGCCATCAAATTTACCGCATTCGTGCAAATTTTACCCGTTACGCCCGCCCTGCCCGCATGCACGGCGGCAACCACGCCCCGCCCCTCGTCCGCGATCAAAACGGGCGAACAGTCGGCAACCAAAACGCAAAGCGCAATGCCTCTAAGCGCGGTTATCACGCCGTCGCAAGGCGGTAGCTCATCATCAATATTTCGCAAAATTTCCACGCGATTTGAGTGAATTTGGTTCATAAATTTTAGATTGCTAGGCGCTACGCCGATTTGTTCGGCTAGGATTTCGCGATTTTTAGCGACGTTTGCAGGCAGGTCGCCGACGTGACCCGCTAAATTTAACCCCTCGTACGCGCCCTCGCTTACTCCACCAAAACGCGTCGTAAAGCCAAGCTTCAAGCGCTCGCTCTCAAAAACTACGTCTAAAATTTCCCACTTCATTTCGTCAAATTTAACCCGCCAAGCCTAATAAAGGCTCGCGATATGCTGCGACTCGTCCCAGCTGATCTCGCTTTTGTCGCTGTTTTGGGCACTGCGACCAAACTCCAGCTGCCTAGCCACGTAGCGTGCGAGCAAGTCGCTCTCCACGTTTACGCGGCGCCCAGGCTCAAACTCGCCGAACAAGCTCTCGCGAAACGTGATCGGGATGATCGTTAGGCGCACGCCGGTGGGCAAAACTTCGTTGATCGTGAGACTCACGCCCTCGACCGCGATGCTGCCTTTGTTCGCCATCAAAGGCATGACGCTAGAGGGCAAATTTATATAAAAATCAACTCCGTTTTCGCATCGCTCTATGCGCGCTACCTCGCCGATAGCGTCTACGTGGCCTTGTAGCAGGTGTCCGTCCACGCGGTCTGCTAGCCGCATCGCAGGCTCTATGTGCACGCGTCCGCGTAAATTTTCTGTCACGATGTGCGCTCTAGTCTCGGCGCTAAGCTCCACGCTAAAGCCGTCTGAGTGCAGCTGCGTCACGCTCAAGCACGCGCCGTTTACCGCGACGCTATCGCCTAAATTCGGGCGGTATGAGGCTTTTAGTCGTAGGGTATTTTGCGAATAGCTCACAACCTGCGCGATCTCTCTAATCAGTCCGTTAAACATTTTTCGTCCTTAAATTTTGAGCTATTTTATAAAATTTAGCCTCAGAACGGGCTAAATTTGACGCCCAAATTTTACCGCTCGCTTTTTAGCGTGGCGTGAATATGCAAAGCTCGCAGAGTAATCGCCCGAGGCTTGATCAAAATTTAATACACTTTAAAAATATTAAGATAAAATAGGAACTTAATCTTAAACCATAAGAAACGATAAACTTGAAAAAATCACGACTAGGCCTACTTGAGACCGATATTTTAGACGTTTTGGACCAAAACGAGCTTGCTAAATTTAACCGCGAGCTTCTAGCCAAAGGCGCTACGATCTACGCCGAATCAATAAAAGTCGTGATATTTAAAAGCGGCTCGGGCAAGCTCTCGTTTTTCGAGGATGGTGAGGAGTTTATCGTCTATCACCTCCAAAAAGACAATATCTCGATCATAGACGACGTGTGCGTGCTAGAGATCCTAGAGGACAGCGAAACCTACTCGATCGATGCGGACGATATGGGCGAGCTGCTAAAAAACGAGCGATTTGCCAAAGCATACGCCGACACGCTCGTAAACATCTCCTTACTGCAGCGCCAAATCATAAAATCGATACTCTTTGAAAGCGCAAAGGGGCGCATAGCAAACTTTCTCGTCGAGCTCGCCGCCGAGCAAAATTTGACGCAAAACGGCTACCACTACGTCTTTTTGCCGTTTTCGCTAAAGGTGCTCTCAAGCTTCGTCGGACTCAAGCGCCAAAGCACAAGCACTGCGTTTAACGAGCTTATAAAAGACGACATCATCAGACGCATAACTCCGCATGAATTTTTGATAGTGGATTACGAAAAGCTACAAAGCTATACGAACTAAAATTTAAATTTACGCGCCCACGCCTGCACGACAGGCTTTAAATTTAGAAATCAAATTTACAAATTTAGCAAGATGTGAGATAAATATTCAAGACAGAATAGGCGTAGTTTAACTTTAAAATTTTAACCCGTGAGGGAGCGGACTCGTCGTCCGTAACCGAAACGGGTTTAAAATTTTAAAGCTTAAAATCCGTTCATTTATGGGGAATTACTTCTTTTTCATGTCAAATTTATTCGCCATAAATCCAACTAATCCCACAAAGAAAAGACCGCCGCAAATATTGCCCAGCGTAACGGGAACTAGGTTTTTAACGATGAAATTTCCCCAGTTTAGCACATCTAGCTTATCGGCCGTAGTGTGGAGCAACGCTGCTGCCGCATTGACGTCGCCGCCGCTTGCTGCTATGTAGTGAGCTTTTGAGATGATGGCTTCGGTGATGATGAACATATTTGCCACGCAGTGCTCCATTGAGCATGCGACAAACGCGCCGATCATCCACATGATCGCAAAGAATTTGCCCGCAAGGTTGCTTTCGCTGGTCGCAGTCCAGATAGACATGCAAACAAACACGTTACAAAAGATTCCTCTGATAAATAGCTCGTGAAACGGCGCGGTAACCTTGCCTATGCCTGAGGGTATAAAGTGTTGCAAGATATAGCCGTCGTACTTTAGCGGTAAGCCAGAGTAGTAGTACATATAGGCAATCAGCGCGCCGCCGACGAAGTTAAATATCCAAACGATCGCCCAGTAGCTAAAGGTCTTGCCTAAATTTAGCTTGCCTTCATACGCGCTAACGCCGCTTAAAACCGAGCTCGTAAATAGATGCCCGCCGTAGAAAACGACCATCATGAGACCACAACTAAATGTGATGCCGCCGATGAAATTTGCTAGTCCTATAGACTGCTTTTCAGCCATACCCACGGTCGAGTGCGCCCAGAAAATATCGCCCATCGCGATCGCCGCGCCCGCCATGATGGCTAAAAAAATAATACTTACTAACGGAGTATGCGCCTTATGCTCCATCGAATTTGACACCGCTTGCGCGGTTTCTGCAGGATTTAACATGTCCTTCTCCTATTTTAAATTTTTATCTATCTCCAAAATGCGCTCGTAAGCTTTTTGCGCGCTTTTTTTTGCGTTTTCGCTTAAGCCCTCTTTAAAATCAAGCACGTTTTCAAGCAAAACGCTAATGCCTAAAAACAGCGTTTTGGGGCAAATTTTGCGCAGGTAGCTTAAAAGTACGGGCGTAGGCAAGTTGTGCGTCGAGTAGATGTAGTCGCGCTCGTTGCTTAGATCGAAAAACTCGATCGCGCCGTCTTTAAACCCGCTCATAGCATCTACCACGACGATGATATCGGGCGCAAATTCTCTAAGCGCGCCAAACTCGTTTTCAGGCACGTCCTGTCCGTAAAATACCCGCCAATCTTTCAAATTTGCCTCGACGATTCGACCGGTTTCGTTGCCTACGTCGTCGTCGCCGCGCATGGGATTGCCGATGCAAAGAAGCGCCTTTTTCATCCTAAAAGCCCTCCGCTCGCTAAATTTAACCCGTAAGCGTTTGCCGAATTTGAGCTAAATTTCATCAAAAGTCCTTCCTAAGCACCAGATATCCCTCGCGCAGATTTTCAAGTTCTTTTTTTAGCTCGCATTCGCAAAGCTCGGGGGTGAGCCTTGCCGCATGCTCTCTAAATATCTCCACTTCAAAATACTTGCTTAAATTTCCCAGCTTAAATTTGACGTATTCGCCACCGCTAGCGACGATGCGCTCAAACTCCTCGTCCGGTATTTCGAGCGTTTTTTCGCTAAAGTCCACCGTCCCCACGCCGTGTCCGACGCAGACGGAAAATAGCTTGATATCTTTTAGCTCTTTGGGCATCTTTTCGTTTTCGTCCATGTGGCGGCGGGCGAGTTTATAGACTCTTATCATCGTTTATCCCAAATTTCTTTTTTGACGTCGATGGCATTTTGCGTATCGCGTTTTGCTTTGGCGTATTTTAGATAGACGTCGTTGTAAAGCAGTCCCATACACTCGGCGTATCTAGGGTCTTCTTCTTTATGGATAGCCTCTAGCATCGCTTTTTTAGTAGCCGCTACGTCGTGGATATTAGGAGAAGTTTTGGCCGCGTCCATATACTTGGCAAACAGCGTCCTGCCGAAGATATAGCTCATTAGCCTTTTTGCCTCGGCCTCCAAATCGCGCTCAAAAAGTATATCGCCTATGATAGACTCTTTTACGGCAGGGGCTTTACAGTCGTCTTGTTCGAAGCTTCTTTTTTGCAGCTTTTGATCTATGATGCCAAGAGCCATACCAAGGCCGTATATGACGCTGGCCGGATGCGGAGGACAGCCAGGGATATAGACGTCTACGGGGATAATCTTATCTATACCGCCCCAAACGCTATAAGCGTCGTAGAATATACCGCCCGTACTGCCGCATGCGCCAAAGGCTACCACGATCTTTGGATCTGGAGCTGCCTCGTAAGCGCGAAGCAGCGGATAATACATCTGGCGCGTAACCGGACCGGTGCAGAGTAAAATGTCCGCATGGCGAGGGTTGGCTACTAGCTTAAATCCAAAGCGCTCCGGATCCCACATCGGCGTAATAGCGGCGAAAATTTCTATCTCGCAGCCGTTGCAGCTACCGCAGTCGATGCGGTAGACGCTAAAGCTTCGTTTGATATTTTTTAGATGTTCTAACTTTGCGGTTAGGTCGTTTGCCGTTTTTATATTTTCGGGAACTTGATAAAGGCTCATTTTATCCCCTCCTCTACGTCTTTAGTTATGCGCTCTACGGCTTGGGCTTTTTTGCACTCGGGGCATATATATAGATAGTCTTTAGCTTCCTCTAGCCTGCCCGGGAGCAAATTTGCCGTACTAAGCTTTGAAAAAGTATAGTTGATGAGGCGAACCGGCGTATATGGTTTGCCGCAGCATTTGCACTTTTGCATCTCTAGTTCGCCGCGCTGTATTAGCGCGCTTTTGTCAAATTTAACCGCAAGCTCGAAACCCTGGCTTAGTCGTACGCCGCCCGTTGGACAAACCTCGTCGCAGCGTCCGCAAAATATGCATCGTCCGCAATCAAACTGCCACACGAGCTTGTCTTGTTTTTCGTTCATCTTTAGCTCTATGGCGTTGCTAGGGCATGCTACGCCGCACGCCGCGCAGCCTATGCAAAGCTCGTAGGTGTAAAACGGCTGCCCGCGGAAATTTTCGGGCACCTTATAAGGCTCAAACGGATAGGCGTAGGTCGCCTTTCCGTATTTTTCGGTTACGTCAAATAACTTCATCATCTTAAATCCTTTTTGCTAATTTTGCCCGTTTGGCAAAATTTCTTAAGGTCTTTTTCGGTTAAAATTTTGCTCTTTTTGGTATTTACGTCCACTACGGTAACGCGGTCGGTGCAGGAGTAGCACGGATCTAGCGAACAAACGATGAGTGCCGCGTCCGAGATATTATTTCCGCGGAACTGATAGCGAAGGCTAGGCCAGTTGTTATAAGTAGCCGCGCGGCATCTCCAGCGGAAAACCTTTTGCGCGCTGCCTTGCATGATCCAGTGGACGTTTTCGCCGCGAGGAGCTTCTACGTGTCCGAGGGCGAAATTTTCAGGCTTTATCATCGTTTTTGGATCGATTGATATCGGCGTTTGAGGCATTAGCTCCAAACACTGCCTGATGATATGTATGGACTCTTTTAGCTCGTTATATCTCACGACTTCGCGGCTAAATACGTCTCCGCCGTGCTCTACGTAGACTTTAAATTCGATATTTTTAAAGAAATCGTAAGGGTGGTCGTATCGGTTGTCGCGCTTTAGGCCCGAGCCTCGCATATTAGGACCTACGGGACTAAAGTCTCTTGCTACTTGCTTATCTAGCACGCCCACGCCTTTCCAGCGCGCGATTTGGCGTTTGTCGTCCATAACCGCGTCCCAAATTTCAGAAATTTGAACGTCGAGCTTGTTTATCATCTCGATACCCTTTTTTATCTCGTTATCGGTCATGTCGCGGCGAAGTCCGCCCATGATGACGTTACCGTATGTTTTACGGCCGCCTGTTACGAGCTGGGCTAACTCCATAGAGTACTCGCGCACCCTAAAGATATGCATAAAGGCGTTATAGTTACCAGTTACCTCGCAAGCTAGACCGATGTTTAAAAGATGGCTGTGGAGGCGCTCGATCTCAAGGCAAATCACGCGGATAGCCTGCGCTCTTAGCGGAACTTCAAGCCTGATAGCCTTTTCTGCCGCTTCTATACACGCAATCGCGTGAGCGTAGCCGCAAATTCCGCAGACGCGCTCTGCAAGGTAGCCCATCTGATCGTAGTTCATACGGTTTTCAGCTAGCTTTTCCATACCGCGGTGCTGATAAAAGAGGCGGTAGTCCGCATCTATGATCTCGTCGCCGTCGCAAAATAACCTAAAGTGTCCCGGTTCGTCGCTGGTTACGTGCAAAGGCCCAAGCGGCACGTCGATGACGCTATCGCCTTTTGGAAATAAAAACTCAGTGTCGGGCTCATCTTGGTGAGCGACTGGATCGGGGCGGTAGCGGTAGTCCATCGCGTCTTTTCTAAGCGGATAAAGGCCGTCGGGCCAATCGTCGCTTAACACCAATCTACGCTTATCGGGCAAGCCCTCAGCTACTAGGCCGAACATATCGTAGGCTTCTCTTTCGTACCAAACGCAAGCAGGCACTAGCGGCGTAACCGACGGAAAAGTCGGATCGACGCCCGGAATTAGCGTTTTAACGGTGATAAAGCACTTATCCTCGGCGGCGAAGTCGTCTTCTTCCGTCATCTTGCCGCCCTCCATAGACAAAGCGTAGTAAAGCGCAAAACAGCCGTTTATAGTCCTCTCGTCGCTAGGTATCATCGTAGAGATGAAACCGCCGATATCGTAGTAAAGGGTCTTAACCGCAAGCGGAAGGTCGTTTCTGTCCACTAGGACGGTGATTTGATCGTCGGCTTGGCGGGTTACTTCTAGAACCTTTACCTTTGTTTTTAAAATTTCAACGAATTTATCGCCTCTCATAATAGTTCTCCAGTTATTATCTTAACGCCGTTTTCAACCAGCGTATAAAAGTTATCCACGTGCCAAACGCCAAATATTATGATTAGCGCGCAAAGCAAGATGAGCGGTAAATTTTCTACTATGCTCATCTCTTTATTGTGAACGACCGCGCCTTTAGGCTCGCCGAAACTTGCCATGTTAAAGTGCGAGAAGTCCGCGATAAAAATGATGGCAAGAGCAATTGCAAATAAAGCGACGCTAAAGTATTGACCGCTATTTACGGCGCCGACGAATACGTTATATTCGCTGACGAATATCGCAAACGCAGGGACGCCTACTAGCGAACAAACCGCAGCGCCGAACATCATAGTAGTTATCGGTGCAATCTTTACCATACCGCCCATTTTGGTCATATCTTTGTGACCGTAAATTCTAGCGATGTTGCCGGTTGAGCAAAATGCAAGAGCTTTTGTAAAGCTGTGAGCTAGGCAGTGGAAAATCGCCGCAAATAGCCCGAAAGGTCCGCCCACGCCAAGAGCAAAGGCGATAACGCCCATATGTACGATAGAGTGGTAGGCAAACATTCTTTTTACGTCGTGTTGTCTAATCAGGAATATACCGCCGACGAACAACGTAATAAGGCCTGAGATCACCATCACGCTTTGAACGAACTCCATGCCCGTAGCTTGAGCAGCGATAGCGTAATATCTAAACAAAGCTAGCATCGCGCACTTTAGCAAAACGCCTGAAAGTAGAGCCGAAATCGGCGCAGGACCTTGGGCGTGAACGTCCGGAAGCCACGTATGCGTAGGAGCAAGACCTGCTTTCGTACCAAAACCGATAAGCGCAAAAACAAATATTAGCTTTGCGACGTCAGGGCTCAAATTTTTAGCATTTGCCATTATGCCGGTCCATAGCATCGCAGTCTCGCCGTCTTTTATCTCCGCAAATGTCGCAGAGTAAAGAAGTACGGTCGCATAAAGAGCGAACGCTAAGCCGATAGAGCAAAGGACTATGTATTTATAGCCGCTCTCGGTTGATTTTTGATCTTTTAAGATCGCAACTAGGAACACCGATGAAAGCGTAGTAGCCTCGATCGCAGCCCACATAAACGCGACGTTGTTACAGATGACGCTTAGAGTCATCGTAAATATAAACACGTGGCTAAGCGCGTAGTATTTTCTAAGAGAGTCTAAATTTACATGGCCCTCTTCGAGTTCCCATTTCATATAGTGAGTCGCATACAAATTTACCAAAAATCCGGTAACCGCGATAAGCACCAAAAATACGCAGCCAAGGCTATCTAGGAACAAAAATTTATCGTGCGCGTAAAAAGTACCGCTCGATAAAACCTTGCTTACGTTAAATAGCAACGCCAAAGACGTAACCGCGCTAACCGCAACGTGAAGCAAACTCAAAGTCGCGTAATTTTTCGGAGAGAAAAATAGCAATATCGCTCCAAGAAGCGGTAAAATTAATATCAAAGTTAAACTATCCATCTCTATCCCCTTAAATTCGTAGCCTTAGACGTGTCAAGGCTGCCGTATGCTTTATAAAATCTGATAGCTAAAACGCTCATGATGATAACGGCAAAAATCGCGTCCGTTAAGATACCAAGCTCTACAAGCTCGTTTGAGTTGTAAGCCATGAGCGCTAGGCTTAGATGTATGCCGTTTTCAAAAAGGCAGTAGGCTAAAATTTGCTTGATAAAAGAGTTTCTAAGCATAAAGCCGAAAACTCCCATCATAAACACGCAAACCGCCGCTAGTAGCATTATTTTCTCTTGGATTAGCGAAAACTGAAGGAATATCGGGTTGATACTCATCGCTATGGCTAGAGAAAATCCCATCGCTATAACGGGGCTGATGATAACGGCAAAAATCGCGTCCGTTAAGATACCAAGCTCTACAAGCTCGTTTGAGTTGTAAGCCATGAGCGCTAGGCTTAGATGTATGCCGTTTTCAAAAAGGCAGTAGGCTAAAATTTGCTTGATAAAAGAGTTTCTAAGCATAAAGCCGAAAACTCCCATCATAAACACGCAAACCGCCGCTAGTAGCATTATTTTCTCTTGGATTAGCGAAAACTGAAGGAATATCGGGTTGATACTCATCGCTATGGCTAGAGAAAATCCCATCGCTATAACGGGGCTCACGAAAAAGCCGCCCACAGGCTCGTCTTCACTAACGACGTTAAGCTTTTTAATCAACCAAAGCAAGATCGCCGGCACGAATAAAACCTTCGTAAAAAACGCCACTACCGCCCACATGGATAGCTGCGACGCGTTAAATTTAGACGCCAACATAGAAAATATACCGACTAAAAGTAGCGTCTCTATCGCATAAACGATGACGGATAGCTTTAGGTTGCGTAGCCCAAATACCGCCAAAGACGTTACTATCATGCCGATAGCCAATGCGTCTAACATAGTCATATCTGCATTCATCTCACACCCCCACGACGTAAAGCGTCAAAGCCACGAAAGATATGGCTAGAGCGGCTACCGCGTTTTTACGCAAGGACGAAGTCATTCTAAACCTCGGTCCGAAGTTATCTATAAACACGGCCGCTACGTAAAACACCCCCGTTTTTAAGACGAAAATAATCACCGCTAAAAACGGATTGCTAAAATTCCATGGCTCGAAAATCGAAAGGAAAAGCCCGATCATCGCAAATTGTTTTAAGATAAGCGAAGCTTGAACTAGGCCTAGGTCAGAGCCGGCGTATTCGCCTAGCAAGCCTTCTTGCAACTCTTGCTCGGCCTCTGCTAGGTCAAAAGGCTTTCTGCCGGTTTCAACGTATATGCACCACAAAAACGCGATCGAAGCAACCGCAAAGCTTGGGATCTGATATCCGATTTGGCCGCTTTTTACCATTGATTGAATCTCAACCAAATTTGACGTTCCGGCTGCAAGCATAACGACGATTAGGCACATTATCATAACAGGCTCTACGTAGACGGCTAGCATCTGCTCTCTACCGCCGCCGGTAGCCGCAAACGGGTTGCCGCTATCCATAGAAGCAGCGCCGAAAACAAAGCGAAGTAGCGCGCCTAGGTAAAGAATCACGAAAATATCGGAGTAAGCTCCAAAAATCGTACTCTTGCTATAAGTAATAGGAATAGCCGCTAGTATCGCCGCCGAAGTGGCAAATAGGAAAAACGGCGCCCATCTAAATACCCAGTGAGAGCAAGCAGGCACGGTTCTACCGCGTCTAAATAGCTTTATGATGTCGCGATACGTCTGGAAAAAATCGCTGCCTTGTTTTGATTGTAGTTTGGCTCTTAGTTTCCTGGCCATACCGTCAAATAGCGGCGCGACTAAGACGATGACGACGACTTGAAATATCATTAAAAATATAGTCTGTAAAATTTCCATCTCACGCCCCCTATATCAAAAAGTAGCTAACCGCTAGTATCGCGCAAAGATATATGAGGATATATAGCGCGTAAACGTTGGTGTAGCCGCTTTGCATTATGCCTATTTTATCGGCTATTTTCTTGCTCCACTCGATCACGGGTTCGTAAAATAGCCCCCACCAGATATCTTTTGGATGGTTGTGATATTCGACCGGATTAAAATAGCCTTTAGTCACGACTTTTCTCTCGCCTTTAAACAGCCAGTTCATTATGCGTCTTAGATCGCCCGTGAAAGGGCCGCCCGTCATTTGCATGCGAGAGCTGTATTTAAATCCGCAAGCCCAAGGATCGGTCTCGCGAGGTTTCTCGCGGTTTGCTTTCATGAATGCTAAAATCGCAAAAGGCAAAACCATAGTAGAACATAAGATGATGGCGATTAGCGGAGTAGAAACCACGCTGCCTAAATTTGAGGTCAAATTTATACCCTGGCTAGCTACGTAACCGCCTGCGCCACCTATGGAATTTACGGCCGTTTGGATGTAGCCGACGACTACGTTAGCTCCTATACCAAAGCCTATACAGCCGATCATTAGCACGATCATGCCAAGCACCATAAATATCGGGCTTTCTTTTGCATTTTCCCAAATTTTCTGATCTCTTGGAGTTCCAGCAAAGATTACTGCGTAAAGCTTAAGGTGCATGCCGACTAACACGCCCGTAAGCGCTAAAGCGACGACTGAAAGCGTAAAGGCGTATCTAGTAAAGATGCCGTGCTCTAGCGCGCCTTGAAGCATACCTTGGTATGTAAACCACTCTGATACGAAGCCGTTAACCGGAGGAAGCGCTGCGATACCCATGATACCGATAAACATACCCACAGACGTCCAAGGCATCTTTTTAGCTAAGCCGCCTAGCACGTCCATATCGCGAGTGTGCGTAGCGTGCAAAACCGAACCCGCGCAAAGAAACAATAGTCCTTTAAATATCGCGTGGTTAACCACGTGGTAGCATCCCGCTAAAAATCCGATCGCGGCAAGCGTCGTATTTCCGGCGGCCAGACCGTATAAACCTGTGCCAAGACCAAGCAAGATGATACCGATATTTTCAACCGAGTGATAGGCAAGAAGCGCTTTGTAGTCGTGCTGGCAAAGAGCGTAAAGAACGCCAAACAGTGAGCTAGCAGCGCCCAGAATCAAAACCGCTAGACCAAAATATATGCTTAGCGGCAAGAAAAGCGTAAATTTAACTAGAGTAAATAGCGCAACCTTTATCATAACGCCGCTCATTAGAGCAGAGACGTTTGAAGGAGCGGCCGGGTGAGCCATCGGTAGCCATACGTGAAACGGCCACATACCCGCTTTACTACCAAATCCTACTAAGAATAATATAAACACCACGACGCTAGCCGCAGTCGGCATATTTAAGTGGGCAAATTTACTAAACTCGGCGCTGCCGGCATAGTGAGCCATTATTAGCAGTCCGCAAGTGATGCAAAATGCGCCGACCTGAGCGATACCAAGATACACCATAACCGCTTTTAGCGTGCCTTTGCCGTCGTTTACGAGGATAAGGAAAGACGAAATAAGCGTCATAAGCTCCCACAAAACTACGAAGCAAAATACGTTATTTGCGCTGATGACTAGAAGCATCGAAAGGATGAAAAGGTTAAACAAACAGGCGAAAACGCCTACGCTTGCTTTTTTTATGTATTCCTCCGCGTAGCTCATACCGTAGACGCTGCTGGCAAAGCCGATAAAGACGACTACGAAGCTAAAGAAATTTCCAAGCGGAGTTAGCTCAAATTTCGGCGCGTATAAAAAATCACCGCCAAGAGCAAAGCCCTGTATCGTCCCCATATGTGCCACAAAGTAGCAAAGCGCGTAAAAACAGCTGATCGCGCTTAGTCCAAAGCCGATTTTGACGGCTGATTTTTGTGCGCCGTAGAGCAGGATGCTAACGGCGGCGCTAACTAAGAAAAGCAGATACACGCCTACCATCTCGCACCCCCTTTTGCGCCGCTATTTTCGTCTTTCATAGCGCGCGAATTTGACGTTGCTTGCTCTCTTGCCTGCTCGCTAGGAGTTTTGTCAAGCTCCTTGATGACGATGACGTCACCCTCACCGTCCACGTCCTGAGCGCCGATATCGGCTAAAACGTGAGGCTCTTTTAAATTTCCGCTTCCGCGTAAAATTTTATTTACGAAATCCTGTGCAGCCTCCTGCTCGATCCTGTTGCCAAGCTTGTGATGGCTGTGTAGCGGATCGACCATGATGATCGCGCTGGTCGGACAAACCTCGACGCATGCAGGGCCGTTTTCGCGCCCGAAACACATATCGCATTTGATCGCAGTGTTTTTCGCGCCCGCTTGGCTTTCGATCTCGAGGTAGTATTTCGGCTCTACCGCGTAATTAACCGACGGCATGAGCTCGGCGCTTGAGCTTATCGCGCCGTAAGGGCAAGCGATAGTGCAGAGTTTGCAGCCTATACATATCTCCTCGTGAAGCTCGATGTAGTTGTCGTCAAACCTTAGCGCCCCGGTAGGACATACGTTCGCGCAAGGACCGTCATCGCACTGGCGACACTGCGTCGGCATGACGCCTTTTGCTTGACGGAGCACTGTTAGTCTAGCTTTTGAAAGCTTACCGCGCTCATAAGCGCTACGAAAACAGGCCGCCATGCAAGTAGCGCAACCGATACAACGTTTGTAATCGGCGATCACAAATTTATGTTGTTTCATAAATTCTCCTTTCTACTTGTTTTTTGATTCTTGATTACTCTTAAATCTTGAGCTAATTGTATTACTTTTAGAAATTTATTTCCGTCATTTGCCTGACAAATTTTGTATTTTTTAGATTAATTTTTATGAATTATTTATTTTTAAGCTTGTTTTTAAATTTACTGTAAAATAGGCACTTTATTAAACTTATGCGAATATAAAAATATTACGCATAGGCTATCTAATGCACTAAAAGGAGTATTTTAGTCCTATAATGACTCGGAAAGCTTAAGGCAAAATTTAATCTCAGCCTTTAAAATTTTACGGAATACTTTTTGCTGGAACTCGCCGTTAGTAATATAAAAAGGATAAAAATGCAGATCAAAAACGGCGCCTCAAACGAGATTTTAAAGACCTTAGCAAACCGAATCGGCCAAGGTCAAAAAGGCGATAAATTTTTAGCCGGCTCTACGCTTGCGGCAGCAAATTTGACCGGTTTTGCCGATATGCTGGATAAACTGTCTCTTATACACATCTCCGAGCCCACGAGACTAGCGCTCATCTC
>CAUUAH010000018.1:0-16369 GCA_963542985.1 uncultured Campylobacter sp.
AGATCGTCGGCAGCGTCAGATGTGTATAAGAGACAGCTATATGGAACTTCTCAAAAATCACGGTCTCAAAGCCACTCCGCAGCGCCTCAGCGTGCTCAAAATCCTCGACCGCCACACGCACCCGACGATCGATGAGCTTTATGAAGAGATCTGCGCCGAAAATCCGTCCGTATCGCTTGCGACGGTGTATAAAAACCTAAATATGCTAAAGGATGAAGGCCTCGTCGTCGAGGTAAATATGCCAAACCAAAAGGCGCGCTACGACATCTTTAGCTACCCGCACATCCACGTCGTATGCGAGAGCTGCGGGCACGTCGAGGACTATAATTTCTGCGAGGCGCTGAGCGAGTACAAGGAAAATTTGGAAAGAAAGCTTGGAAATTTCATCGAAAAGATGAATGTGCTCGTAACCGTAAAAGACTGCAAAAACTGCCGCCATTAGGCTTTTAGCTCGCTTTTTTGGCGAGCTAAATTTTCTCTCGTTTATAGCTTTATAACGAATTAAATTCGGGCTTATGCTAATAAAATTTGCAGCTGTTTTTGATCATGCAAGCGAGCTTTTATCAAGAATAAATTATACTCGCAAGAGCTTTGGTAGCGCCAAAATAGCGATAATTTGCATCTTAACTTACTTAAATTTATACTAAAGCTCACTCCGCGATGCGATTTACCCAGATCAAAAACTCATCGCTCGGGTTCTCATCGTCCAGATGCGCGGGCGTGACGAGCTCAAGCGCGGTCTGCGGGATCGTCGTTTTAAACGTCTCTATTACCCACTCCTGAAATTTCACGTTTGGATGCACGATAAAGTCGTCATTCTCGCTGTTTGGCGGCGCGCTAAAATCCTCGTCCCAGCAGATCTCATCGTATCCGATCGCAAGCAATCGCAAAAAATCAAGTCCGCTGCGAGCCAAAATGCAGGTCATCGTCGAGCCCGAGCCGGAGCCCATGTGCCGGGTCTAGTCTCGCCCGCATCGTCCAGCCACAGCGCGCACATCGAGCCCTCAGAGCCGCTGCCTGCGAACACGCAAAGCCGCTGCTTGATCTCAGCGGCAAGCTCGCGATCCTCGCCGTAAAACCAATACCTTAGCTCCTCGTCGCGATTTTTCAGATCATCCGTAAAAAATACGATGTCCGTGCCGCCCTCGCGCTCATAGTCGCTCCAGCTCTACTGTAGCCGATCCTGCGGGTAGAGATAGCCGCGTCTGCGCCCGCCCGCGTCGTCATAAAAGCCGCTTGCTTTGGTCTACGCATAAAGCGCCTCAAGTTCGCTCGGCACGCGCATGCCCTGCGGTAATGCCTCGCGCAGCTGTGCTAACAATAAATTTTCCACGATCGCTCCTTTTGCTAAATTTGCCATTCAAATTTTACTCCGTTTTGGCTAAATTTACGTATACTTTGTCTGATATTTGCGGCGTTTTACGTGCTGCGAAAATGAGAGTATTTTGAAGTTGTACAAAATTTAACGGATAGAAATGTGCCAAATTTCACGATCTAAATTTCACTACTTTAAGACTTCTGAGAAATAATTTATCTCGCTTCGGATACGCAGACGATACCGTCATCAAATTTGGTTTTTAGCGTTGCTAAAAGTTGAACGCAAATTTTGCTGTCGTTTGACGGGGCGGAAAAATAGAATTTCATCTAAATTCCAAGCTCGGCTCTTATAAGCGCTTCGTTTTGCGGCGTCAAAAAGCCAGCGATATCCTGCCACATGGAGTGAAAGCCGTATCCGCCGTCTATCATCTCGCTGCGCGCGGCGTCCAGGCTCCAGCCCTGATAGATCACGCGGTACATCGCCACCACAAGCCCCGTGCGATCGGCTCCGTGATGGCAGTCACGGCGCCCTCCTTTTGGCGCTCGCGAATGGTGCGCAAGACGTCCGCGATCTGCGCGGGCTTACTCCTGGCTTTGAAGCGGCTTGTTTGCGAGCCAAAATTGATCTCCAAACGCCATTTTGTCGCCGCCTCTGCTAAAATGACGTAGATTTACGATGCTTTTGATGCCAAGCTCGTGCAGCTTCGCGGCGTCGCTTCCGTCAAGCTGCGCGCTGCGAAACAGCAGCTCGTCCACGCGGTAGAAATTTTTCGCTTCGTCGATGAGGGTCGCTTTTTGCGATGAGTTTGGATTTGTATCGCGCACCGCAGTATCTGTGCTCTTAAATCGCGCGTTTTGAAATTTAGCGTCTTTTGCGTCCGCGAGATTTAACTCCGCGCCGCTCGTTTTTCTAAAATTTATGGAATTTGCTTCTGTCGCAAGCTCTGCATTTACACCAGTCGCAAAGAAAAACGCGGCGGCTAACGCAAGGGTTTTAAATTTCAAATTTCATCCTTTAAATTTGGCTAAATTTTATGATTTTTGTAAAATTTGACGCTCGCAGCTAAAATGCAAAACGCAAGCGCGCCTAATTTAGCGTAAAATTTGAGCGTCAAGCCCGCCCAAATCCGCCGCCAAATTTTACTGCAAGCCCGCAAGCCGCGCCGCAAAAATTAAAATTTCGTTTTAAAATTTCCCCGTTCCCGCCCTGGGTATCGCTAGATCAGCATTAGGTAGTTACATTGCGCATTTACGTTGCCCTTATAAATTTACTGAAA
This sequence comes from uncultured Campylobacter sp., assembly GCA_963542985.1. Classification (GTDB taxonomy): domain Bacteria; phylum Campylobacterota; class Campylobacteria; order Campylobacterales; family Campylobacteraceae; genus Campylobacter_A. The sequence continues at coordinate 2,595 of CAUUAH010000018.1, forward strand.
ATAAATCGTAAAAAGGGGTGCGCCCGTTTCCGCGAGCGCTATAGTTCCGTTGTAGGGAAGGTTTTCATGCTCGCCTCTTGCGATACTTACCCGAAATTTTAATTTTCGCGAAATTCTTTCAAATTTCGCCGCTAAATTTGACGCTTTAGTCGATCAGCTCAGTCTGCCAGTTCGCGCCTTGCAGCGTCGTGTCAAGCTGCCTGATCTGCTTAGCCAGCTCGTCCACCTGCTTTTGCAGCGCCGCGACGTCGACCGTGCTTAGGATTTTAATCTCACTGCGCGAATAAATTTCCACTTTTTGAGCGCTCGCTTGTGCGAAAGCCCGCAGCGCGCCAGCTTTTAGCGTAAGTACGTCGCGTTTGGCGATGAGCTCGGTTAGGCTCTTGCCATCTGCCCTCGCGTTACAGTTGGTTAAATTTATCCGAACTATCAGGCGCTCAAGCTCGCTTGTGAGCGCGTCTAGTTCGGCTAGCAGCGCCTTTGGCTCCTCGCTTGGTTTATCGCCCTCTTGCACCTTCGCGTTATCTGCGAGCCTTGATTTTAGCTGCTCGATGCGTTTTTGTATGTCGGCGCGCAGTATCAGCGCCTCGGCTAGTTTCATTTTCGTCCTTTTTAAAATTTATTTGCCGCTATTTAGCTGCCTATCCTGTCTGTAGCGCGGCGAATACGGGCCGTAGAGCAAGCAGTCACGGCAGTCGGTGTTAAACAAAATCGCGTCCGCGCGCGCTGAGAGGTCAAAGCTCGCGTCCGAGACTGAGTCGGCGATCTGTTTAACTAGCGCGGAGACCAGCATACCGATGAGGTTGCCGCCGCTGTCACCCGAGTCGTTTGCCGCGGTTGCGCCCTTTTGCCAGAGCACGGCGCCGGTGTTTAGATCCACTAGAGTCGCCGCTACGCTCACACGCGTTACGCTGCTAAGCAGCATATACGAGGTGCCGTAGTCCGCGACGTTTAGATACAGCGCTGCATCAGCGCCAAATATCTGCTTTAGCTTGTACGTAGATATCTGCGCGATCTCCGCCGCGTCGTAGATGCCGTTGTTTTTAAAGGTCTCGTTTACGAGCGCGGGCGAAAATACGTAATACCCCGCCTCGCTAAGCGGATAGAGCGCGTTTGCCAGCACCGCCGCGGAGGCCTTTATCTCGGATGAGTCGCTGGTTGGCATCACGACTACGATCGAGTGAGGCTTGGTCTGTAAAAACGCCGAATAGTCGTAAATCTGAGGCTGCGAGCCGGCGCACGCGCCCAGAAACAGCACCGCAAACGCGCAAAGAAGCGCCGATTTTATTTTATTTTTCATTTTGGCTTCCTTTTGCGGTTTTGCTCGTTTTGGCTTGTTTTACTTGCTTGTTTTTCAAATTTTGCTTGCTCGTTTGTTCGCCTAAATTTGAACTTTTGTCGTTTGAATTTGACTCGCTCGCACCGGCTTTTTCCTTCGTCTGCTCGCTCAAATTTATCGCCGATTTGCCTGCCGCGCCCGCCGTTTTGCTATTTTGATTTAGCAAAAACATAGCGTAGTCGCGCGACTCGGGATAAAGCTCGGCTTCTTTTTCGACGTAGGCTTTAAATTTAGCCCCGTTTCCTTGCGAGAGATAGAGCAAACCTAGATGCGCGTGCAGCCCCGGCGGTACCTTAGCGGCTCTTTGATAGGCTTTTTGCAGGCTCTGCTCGAGCGCGGCGATCTGCGCGCCCGCGTCGCCCTCCTGGGTTAGATACTCGTAGACCGAGCTCGTGTAGGCGCCGTCCCAGTAGTATAGCTGCCTAGGCGAGTCGTCCGCGCAGCCAGATAGTAGCAGGGCGGTGGCAGAGGCGAGCGCGAAATTTGCTAGAGTTTTAAAGCGCAAAATTTATCCTTATTTCGCGTTAAAAGCGCCGCTTTCAAGCCCGCGCGTTAGGTTGTTTACGGCCTCGATGATGGCTAAGCTTAGCACCTTGCCGTTTAGCGTCGAATCATATCCCGCACTTCCGCCAAAGCCCAGCACCTCGCGGTTTGAGAGCTCATACTCGCCAGCGCCCTGAGTGGAGTAGATCACCTCGGAGTTTTTCACGTCCACGACGTTAAGATTTACCTTTGCGTAGGCGGTTTGGGTTTTGCCTTTGCCAAGTATTCCAAAAAGCTGATGATCGCCTGTCGTTTTGCGGCCAAACTCTGTCACGTCGCCCGTGATGACGTATCTTGCGCCCTTGATATTTTGCGCCTCTTTGTTTAGCGCGCTTTCTTCTTTGATGGCGCGCATGTTGCTGCGGTCAAGCACCGAAAAGCGACCGCTTTGCTGTAAATTTGAGATGAGGATGGTCTGCGCTTGGTTGCCTAGTCTGTCCTCGCCGTCTGAAAATACGCCGTTTTGGTATGAGGACTGGTTGCTAAAGCGGCCGATCGAGACGGCGATCTTTTGTCCTTGATAGGCGGTGTTTAGGGTTTGAACTTTCGGCGTTTCGACTACGCGAGATCGCTCAGTCGCGCAGCCAGTTATCAGCATCGCGGCGCACGCGGCTAGTAAAAATTTTACGTTCGTTTTCATATCGCTCCTTTAAATTTTGATTTGCGTTATTATCTTACTATTTTTAGCTTAAAAATTTTTAACCCGCCCAAAAACTTAACCCGCTTCGTCCGCGGATCAAATTTAGCTATAAAATCTCCGCCTCTTTGCTTGCGTTTACCGAGCTTAGCGCGATGCGGTCGCCCGGTTTTAGCTCGCTTAGATTTACCGTTTTGCCGTCTTTTTGCACTTGGACGAAATTTGAAATCTGCGCAAAAAAAGACTCTTGCTGCTCGTATGCGGCGCGAGATAGTTTTAGCGCGTTATCAAATTTAAGCAGTTTGGTTTGCACGGCGGCATCTAAAACCTGCCGTAAATTTAGTAAAATTTGCTCTTTGCGAGCGATTTTTTGCGTGAGGCTCGCCTGAGAAAATCTCGCTCTCATCATCGCCAGAGCGTTAAATTTACGCTCCCAAACGCGCATGAAAGCCCCGTCCGCCGCCTCGTTTAGCCTATCTATGCTTTGCATTAGCTCGCCCGCATCTGGCAGTAGCGCAGCCATCGCCGCACTTGGAGTCGGAGCGCGAAAGTCCGCCGCAAAATCGCTGATCACGTAATCAATCTCGTGTCCGACGGCCGAGATCACGGGTGTACGCGCCGCGTAGATCTCGCGGGCTAGATTTTCGTCGTTAAAGCACCACAGATCCTCTCTGCTGCCGCCTCCGCGCGCCAGCACGATCGCATCCGCGCCGCTGGCATCAGCTCTTTTTAGGGCGCGTATGAGCGAGGCGGGCGCGGTTTCGCCTTGCGTTAGCGAGTCAAAAACTAAAATTTCCGATAGCGCCCAGCGCTGCGAAGCGATACGCAGCATGTCTTGCAGTGCGGCCGAGGTTTTTGACGTCACGAGCGAGATCTTGCGCGGAAATTTGGGTAGCGGTTTTTTGCGCGAGATATCAAAAAGCCCTTCGCTCTCAAGACGCGCTTTTAGCTGTTTAAACGCAAGCTCGAGCTCGCCCTCGCCGCTGGGGCGTATGAGGGTTGCTATAAACTGATAGCTGCCGCTTGGCGAGTAGAGCGAAATTTTGCCGTAGAGAGCGACTTTCATACCGTCTGCGACGTCAAATTTGAGCTTGGCGGCGTTAAATTTATAAATGACCGCCGAGATCGCGGCCTTTTCGTCTTTTAGCGTGAAGTACCAGTGGCCCGAGCCGTGTTTAACGAGCCGCGAGATCTCGCCCTCTACCTCGACGTACGAAAACGTCGTCTCAAGCAGCGTTTTGGCCTGCTCGTTTAGCTCGCTGACGCTTAGCACTCACGGGCCTTTTGCGCGATGAAAAGAGTAGAGATATCCATCGAAAAGCTCTTGCAAAGACGCATCTCAAAGCCAGCGCTAGCGAGCTCGTCCGCAAAGCTTTTAGCGTCTAAAAAGCCCTCGATCGAGCTTGGCAGGTACTCGTAGGCTTCTTGGTTTTTGGAGATAAAGCCACCTATTTTAGGCAAAATTTTACTTAGATAAAAGTCGCGAACGCCCGCTAAAAGCCCGCTTTTTTTGCGTTTGGTAAACTCTAGCACCACGACGTATCCGCCCGTTTTTAGCACTCTGTTAAACTCTCTTAGCGCGGCCTCGCGCTCGACTACGTTTCTGATGCCGTAGCTGATGCTTAGCACGTCCACTGAGCCGCTATCAAGCGTCGTTTGCGTCGCTAGCGCCTCGATAAATTTAAACTCGGGGAATTTTTGTTTAGCGACTGCTAGCATGCCGCTTGAGGGATCGACGCCGATTAGATTTTCGATTTTTGCGTTAAACTCGCCCGCCGTCTTTTGCCAAAAGCCCATCATATCACCCGTGCCGCATGCGACGTCTACGATATTTACGCTTGAGTCTTTGAAATTTGACAGAACCGTTTTGCATGCGATTTTACGCCAGCTCACGTCCGCGCCCATGCTCAGCACGCGGTTTGCCAGGTCGTAGGTGGGCGCGATGTCGTTAAACATCTGAACTATTTTTTCTTGTTTTTCCATTTTTTTCTCTTTAGATATAGTAGATTTTTAAGCCGTGCGAAAGCTTTGTGAGGCTTTTTAAAATTTTAGGCTTTGAGTCCAAAATTTCGCTTCGCAGCTCGTAGATTTTTTTGTAAATTTTAGCTTGGAGTTTGTCTATGCGCTTTTGCTCGGCGCCGCTTTTTACGTGTGCGAGCAGGCCTAGCCAGACGTCGGCGTCTTGCAGCGAGCCAAAAACTTCTTGTAAAATTTTGGTCTTTTTAAAGCACTTTTTGGCTGCAGCAAAATCAAAACCGCCGCCGAAAATCTCGCTTAAGTATCTCAGCCTTTTTATCTCGATGCGGCACTTGTGAAACTGCGCGTTTTGGGTGGTTTGGCTCAAATTTGAGAGAGATTTTTTAAGGCGTAAAATTTGAGCTCGCATGGATTTTGCCGCGAGTTTTTTTATCGGCGCGTCTCCTAGCTCGCCTTTAAAAAAGTCGCTTCCCTCGCGTAAAAATACCTCCCAGTCGCGCAAAATCTCGTTCGCTTCGTCGCTTTGTAGCTCGGCTTGGACGCTCTTGGCTAGGGCTTTGCTTAAAATTTCTAGTTCGCTAGCTAGCCCTTCAAAGCCTTTTTGTCTTTGCAAAAACTCGCAAAATACGTCTATATCGCGCTTTTGGTTAGTTAGCTCGGCTAGTTTTTTAAAATTTAGTAGAAAATAACAAGCCGTTTTTTGGTCAAAAACTGGAGTGAAAATTTTGAGCAAAGAGCGCGTTTTGCGCAGATTTACACGGATCTGATGCAGCGCCTCGGCGTCGCTAGAGTTTGCGTACTCGTTTAGGTGTTTACGAAGTGCCATAAAAATCTGAAAAAACACCGTCCGCATCGCGTCCATCGCGCCGATGTAGCTTGGTAAATTTAGCTCCAGCTCCGGGCTATTTTGTAAAATTTCAATGCTCTTTTGTGTGTCAAATTTGCCCTGCGGCAAGCCAAAAAGCGCTAAATTTTTATTTTTATAGCGCTCATCCTCCGTGACCTCGCTAGCTATATGCGCGGCGATAAACTCGGGCAGGCTAAACTCCGCCGCCTCGCGCTCGCCGCTAAACTCGGCCTCTAAAGTTACAAGCCCCTCTAAAGCGCCGTGAAAAATATCGACGTTGCAAGCAGCGCCGTCAAGCCTAAATAAAAATCTCGTCTTTTTTATAGGAGCGGCGACTGCGTTTTTTAGGGCTTTTTTAAAGCTTTTGGCATCCGTTTCGCTCTCATTTTCCTCTCGCGCTAGACCGACGCCTGATTTTTGCGTGATCGTAAAAACGCCCGAAGCCTCGCGAAATCTAATCTCCTCAAGCGGAGTGATTTTGACGTAAATTTGCGTCACCTCTTTTTGCTGGACGTCGATGTCGCGGGCTTTTAGCTCGTTTATGACGGCGGCGTTACGCAGGATAAATTTACGCTCGATCTCTATCAAATTTCGCTCCTTAATATGAAAAATTGTATCAAAAGGTAGCTTAAAGTGTAAAATTTGCGTCCTTTTGCCGCCGACCTTGCGACGCGAAATGATTTTTTAACGCAAATAACGCTAAAATCAACTCAAATTTGAAAGGAGTTTGGATGAATAGAAAGCTAAATTTTAGCGCAGGCCCTTCGGCTTTGCCTCTTAGCGTGCTTGAGCGCGCGCAAAACGAGCTCACCGACTATCAGGGCAAGGGCTTTTCGATAATGGAAATCAGCCACCGAAGCAAGATTTTTGAAGAGGTGCACTACGGCGCGATGGCGAAGGCGCGCGAGCTATACGGTATCGGCGAAGAGTACGACGTGCTATTTTTGCAAGGCGGCGCGCATTTGCAGTTTGCGATGATACCGCTAAATTTGGCCGCCAAAGGCGTCGCGCAGTACGCCGACACGGGCGTCTGGACGAGCAAGGCGATCAAAGAGGCTGCAAACGTCGGTGTATCCTACGAAGTGGTCGCTAGTAGCAAAGAGACCTCCTACGACCGCATCCCTGAGGTTAAATTTAGCGAAGACGCTGCATACGGCTATCTCTGCACGAATAACACCATCTACGGCACGCAGTACCGCGCGCTGCCTCGCTCCAAAGCTCCGCTAGTAGTCGATGCGTCGAGCGATTTTTTCTCACGGCCGATTGATTTCACGGATGTGGGGCTGCTATACGGCGGCGCTCAGAAAAATGCCGGCCCAAGCGGCGTAACCGTCGTCATCATCCGCAAAGATATGCTAGAGCGAGCCTGCATGGAGCGCACTCCGACTATGCTTCGTTATGGCACGCACGCGTCTGCCGCATCGCTATACAACACGCCACCGACGTTTGGCATATATCTGCTAAATTTGACGCTGGGCTGGGTGCAGGAGCAGGGCGGTCTAGCGGGCGTAAACCGGATCAACGAGCAAAAAGCGGCGCTGCTTTACGGCACGATTGACGGTTCTGGCGGCTTTTACAAAGGTCACGCGCAAAAAGATAGCCGCTCGCTGATGAACGTTAGCTTTACCATCGCAAACCGCGAGCTGGAGGCGGCCTTTATCGCCGAGTCCGAAAGCGCGGGCATGCTAGGTCTAAAAGGGCACCGTCACGTAGGCGGTATCAGAGCCTCTATCTATAACGCCGTGAGTATCGAAAACGTGCGGACTTTGGCTGAGTTTATGAAAGAATTTGCTAGGAAAAACGGGTAAATCAGGGTAAATTTGACGGGGTGCGTCGCGCGAATTTGGATTTGTTTTGGGTAAATTTAAACTCTGGGGTTTAAATTTGGGGCGCGTCAAATTTTGCTTTTTACTCAAATTTAAGCGGCTTTGGCTTGAGGGCGGTCGCTTAAATTTGCTTTGGTTTTATGGCGAGCCAGTCTTAAATTTACCGAGTTAAATTTAGCTCTCTCGCCTTTTGCTATCCATTTTAAATTTAACTGCGTGAAGCGAAATTTGGAGGTAAATTTGAGAAACTACGACGAAAATCCGATAATCATAAACGACTACGGCGCGCTGTTTTTGATGGGATATTATATTATTCTTTACTCGATTATCGTTTTTGTATTTGCTTTTAGCGACTATGGGCTTTTATACCGCATTTATCTTATTGCTTTGCCTGCATCTTTTTTATTATTCTGCCTATACAATACATACGTTTTCGCGCCGCGAGTTTTTAAACAAAAACCGAGCTTTTTTAGATTTTCTAGCGAGTAAATTTATCATATAGAGTATGTCTACGTAAACAAAGTAGAGAGCGAGGAGAAGATTGCATTCGTCAAAGACGTGGAAAAGGCATATTTTTGCGTTATTAGTGAACTTGATAGCAGATACGGCAGGTTCCACTTTTTTACACCGTATCAGCTCTATAAAAAGTCCTCTATCGGCGTGCATTTTAATAAAACGAAAGACTTTATAAGATATCTTTTGGTTTATTTGATATTTGCGCTACCTTTTAAAATCTATAAACTCAAAAAATCCGGCGAACCGCTATGGCTACTGCGTAAAAATTTCGTCATCAGGATGAAAAATAGAAATTATTTTTTGGTAAATTGCTATAGCAGAGATGATTATTTGAGCTATTGCGGTATTTTCGGGCGAACAAAATCCCCGTGGAGGACAAGACGAAATTTATGCCGCAAGCTCAAAGGACTGCGATATTTTTTGAGGACAAGCATGAGGTTTGGAGCGACGATCCAAACGACACGGAAATACCAAAAGACGACTGGAGACGTAAGATGAGGCGGTTTTTTGGTTTGGAGTAAATTAGGCTTGAGTTTTTTGTCAAATTTTCGTATAAAATTGCTTTTAGTTGTCGCGCGGCTTTTGCCTCTTAAATTTTTTATCAAATTTTGCCGCTCAAATTAGCCCCTAGCAAACGTAAATTTTACAAATAAAATCATCTTTTTATCTCCAAATTTATCCTACCGTTTGCCTCTGAAAATTTATATTCCAGACCGTCCGAGCGATAGGTTATGCTTTTATTCTCGCAAATTTGCTTCTCGCGGGAGGCTATCTTTTCTAGCATCGGCGATAGCTCCTTGGCGATCAAAAGCTTGATAGACATCTCTAGGCCGTGCGTTAGCTTTTTTAGAAACCTGCCGTCAAGCTCGCTCTCATCTTTTATCATGTGCAAAGTCGCGTCAAAGCCGAGTTTGCGTAGCTCCTCGTAGAGCTACGCTTTTTCCTCGGGCGACGCGCAGTGGTCGTTTACGGCGCAGTGGTAGCCGACGCAAATAGGCTTAGGATACTCGCTTTGGACTTTTAGATGCGCGGCGTCTAGGATATTTCGTATATATTCGCGTGCCTGCGAGAAATATCGAGGCGAGGATTTATCCAGTAGCATCCACATCGTTTTGGTAAAGACGTAAATTTTGATATTTTTAAAATATATATCGGTCGAGTATTCGCGAAATTTGAGATAATCTATCTCCTTGCCTAGGCCTATGAGCTCCCAGTTTAGCTTCGCGTAGCTGCTGTTGTCGATGAGTCCGTCCACGAGCCACGGCGCAAATTTGGCTGCTAAGGCGTTTATGTATGCGCCGTGCGAGCTGTCGACTAGGACCACGGGCAGCTCGTCTATATCTGTCGCGGGTTTAAACGGCGAGTTTGCTTTGATAAAAAGCGCGGCATTTATCACGTCTTGAGCTTGCATAACGCCGAAATTTTGATACTCGTTTTTGGTCGGTTGCAGCGTTACGGATATTTCTAATTTAAAATCGCTCGGCAAACCGCCGCTTGATTTTATATTGCACAGATAGGCATCTAGCACCGAAAGTTCGCCGTAGCTGATATCGCTTGGGATCTCTATGCCGATTTTCGAGCATTTGTTTTTAAGGATGATTTTGTCTAAATCGTTTAAAAAATAGGTTGCCCCCGTTTGCGGTCTGTTGCCGATGCAGTGGTAGTTCGGACTCGCTACCGCTACGCTAAATTCGCTCGCTACGAACTGCGCTAAATGCTCTCTATAGTTTTCGTTCGCGTCGCCGCCAAGACCCGGCACTATGAAAACTAGGGCTCTAGCCGGCTTTTCGTCGTCGTAGCAGAGCTTAAACTCGAGTAGTGGGATCTCGTTATAATTCGGCCTGTGGAAATAATCCGTTTATTATACGAACACTTGGCTAAATTTTGATAAATTTTAATGACCGATGGATTATTATTGTAGGGTTATGAGATTGATTTAAATTTTGATAGTAGTCTATCTGTTAAAATTATTTTTCGTAGCCTTTGCCGCCGAATTTTAATAGAGCCGAACCCCAAGTAAAGCCGCCGCCGAATGCGCCCAGTAAAAGCAAATCGCCTTTTTTAAGTCTGCCCGCTTCGTATGCGTCATTCATCGCCATAGGTATAGAAGCAGAGCTTGTGTTGCCGTATTTTCCGACAGTTACGACGCACTGTTCGTTTGTAAAATTTAAGCGTTGCTTGACCGCTTCGATGATGCGTAAATTTGCCTGATGAGGTATAAAAAGATCGATTTTATCGCTTGAAATTTGATTTTTTTCTAGGATATCTACGACGTCTTTGGTTAGCGTCTGGACTGCGATTTTAAAGACTTCATTGCCCGACATCTTGATAAATTTCTCTTCTCCGCCCGGAGTTATGAGTAGGTTTGCGTAGTTGCCGTCGGCTGCGGTGTGAACGTCGATGATCTCGTTTTCTTCGCTAGCACTTACGACTGCAGCACCCGCTCCGTCGCCAAATAGTATGCAAGTCGTTCTGTCTGTCCAGTCAACGATTTTGCTTAGTTTTTCGGCTCCGATTATCAATATGTTTTTTTTGCTTCCGCTTTCAACCAGTGATTTTGCAAGCTCAAGCAGGTAAATAAAGCCCGTGCAAGCCGCGCTTATATCAAATGCCGTAATGGCATTTATGTCTAAATTTTTAGCGATTTTACACGCCGTTGAGGGCATACAAAAGTGATCGGGCGAGATGGTCGCGCAGATAACCGCATCGATATCTTTTGCGGCCAAATTTGCTCTTTCAAGCGCTATTTGTGCCGCTTTCGTGCCAAGATCGCTCGTATCTTCGCTATGCGCTATGCGTCTTTGGCTGATGCCGGTGCGCTTAACTATCCATTCGTCGTTGGTTTCCACCATTTTTTCAAGGTCGAAATTTGTTAAAATTTTAGGTGGAGCGTATGCGGCTATGGATATTAGCGAGGCTTTTGGCATTAAATTTTTCTTTGTAGTTTCATTTTGCGAAGTGCGAAAGCTCGTCTTCGATGACTTTGTTTATATCGGAGTTTGCGAATTTTAGAGCTTGAAATATCGCGTTTTTGATAGCTTTTGGAGTGCTTTTACCGTGGCTGATTATAACGCAACCGTTTACGCCAAGTAGCGGTGCACCGCCGTATTCGTCGTAATCGACTTGCTGTTTTAGAGTTTTAAAAACTTTTTTCATGAGAAGCGAGCCTGCTATGGCGACCGGGGATTTTTTAACATGTTTTTTGATGATTTTAGTTATCGCGTCAGCTACGCCTTCGCTTGTTTTTAGTAGGATATTTCCGACGAATCCATCGCAAATAACGACATCGACGCTTCCGTCAAAAATCTGATTTCCTTCGGCATTGCCTACGAAGCTGTCGAGTTTTGAGATCATTTCAAAGGCTTCTTTAGTCGCCTCGTTGCCCTTACTGCTCTCTTCACCGTTAGATAAAAGTCCTAGTTTAGGGGATTTTATTTTTAAAATCTCTTTTGCGTAGGCTTCGCCCATTATCGCAAATTGAAACAGATGCTCGGGCCTACAGTCCACGTTTGCGCCGACGTCCAAAACTAGCGTGTTGCCGCCGGTTACATTTGGCATCAGCGTCGCTATCGCCGGGCGCGAGACGTTTTTAAGCCGTCCGACTCGAAGCGTGGCAAGACTCATCGTAGCTCCGCTGTGTCCTGCCGAAACTACGGCCATAGTTTGTTTATTTTTAAGTAGCTCGATAGCCTTAAAAATACTACTTTCTTTTCGCTTTAATGCATCGGTGGCGCCGTCGCTCATAGAAACGACCTCGTCGGCTTGAATAAATTTTACGTATTGTTTTAAATTTTGCGGAACGAGGCTTTCTAAAATTTTCGTATCGCCTACCAAAACGGCTTCAAATTTTACTTCTTTTAAAGCCTCGATCACGCCGCCGATAATAGGTTGCGGACCGAAGTCGCCGCCCATCGCGTCAATGCAAATGCTGGTCATTTGTATTAATACTCTCCGGTAGTTTTATTTACGCGGTGAGGCATTTTCCATGAGCCGTCTTTATCTTTTACGGGAACCGGAAGCGTTACTTTGTAGTGCGTTCTTCTCTTTGCCGCGCGAGTATGACTTACTCTTCGTTTAGGTACTGCCATTTTATTCTCCTTTATAGATTTTTACATTTATCACAATAAAAATAATCGCTCTTAAAAGCTTCTATTTCGCTTGTTAATACTTCTTCTAAATTTATAAAACCGTCAAAAAACTCGACTACATCGTCAAGGTTTTCTTCTTTATCCTTATAAATTCCGTCGCTTAATATCAAATTTATATCTTCATCAAGCTTTAAATTTATATCTTCGCCGCATCGGTCGCAATTGTGAGCTATTTCGCCTACGATTTTTCCTTTACAGCTAACTAAATTTTGATTTATTCTTTTTAGTTCGCCGTTAAAATTTACTCCGTCCAAGTTTAACTCGAACGGCATTTGGTTATTTGCGATTTTGGCGAAAGATATTTTCAAAATTTAACCTAAATTTAGCAAATTTCTCTTGTTGCAAAGAAAAATGCGATCTCGTTTTTAGCGTTTTCCAGGCTGTCGCTACCGTGAACGGCATTTGCGTCGATGCTCTCTGCAAAGTCGGCTCTGATAGTGCCAGGTTTTGCTTCTTTTGGGTTTGTTGCGCCCATTAGATCACGATTTTTAGCTACCGCGTCGTCGCCCTCAAGAACCATAACTACGACCGGTCCGCTAACCATAAAATCAACTAAATCGTTGAAGAAAGGTCTTTCTTTGTGAACTGCATAGAAAGCTTTTGCGTCGCATGTGCTTAGCTTGACTTTTTTTATAGCGGCGATTCTTAGTCCATTGCTTTCGAATCTGTCCACAATTTTTCCGATAACGCCCTTTTTTACGGCATCAGGCTTAATAATAGAAAGCGTTTGTTGCATAAAATTTCCTTTTTGTGGTTTTTATAAGGCGGTGATTATATCAAAAAAAAATTAAATTTCAAAATAAGCCCCGCAAAAGGGCTTAGATGCGTAGCTTACGAGATGACGGCGGTTTCGCCCGTTCTCATATCTGCAGTTATCTCGGCGCGAGAAGGCTGTCCTGCATATGGGGCATCCCAAACGATGCAGCCGTCGGTCGGACAGGCTGAGGCGCATGCCGGCTCGTCGTTAAATCCTACGCACTCGACGCATTTATCGGCATAGACGTAGTATGCATCCTCGCCGGTCGGGTTATCTGCGTCGTCTACGATAGCGCTCGTCGGACACTCGTCGATGCATGAGCCGCAGCTGATGCAAATGTCTGTTATTTTTACTGCCATTTTTTATCCTTTTTGGTCAAAATTTTCGCAAGAATATCAAAAACTAAGTAAAGTTGATATTAAATTTTTGCGTTAAATTTTAAAACGAAAACGTTAAATTTTTAGCTCTTTTTAATCTTTAGATGATATAATTTCGCTACAAATAAAAATTATTAAGGAGAAAAAATGTTAGTAACAAAAAAAGCACCTGATTTTACAGCTGCAGCAGTTTTAGGAAGCAATCAAATTGTAAACGATTTCAACCTATATAAAAATATCGGCGAGAAGGGCGCAGTAGTATTTTTCTACCCTATGGACTTTACATTCGTTTGCCCTAGCGAGATCATCGCGTTTGATAAGAGATACGATGAATTTAAAGCCCGCGGTATCGAAGTTATCGGCGTTTCGACAGATAACCAATTCTCTCACTTTGCGTGGAAAGAAACTCCGGTAAACAAAGGCGGTATCGGCCAAGTTCGCTTCCCGCTAGTAGCCGATATGACGAAGTCTATCGCTCGCGGTTTTGACGTACTTTTAGAGGATGCGGGAGTCGCGCTTCGCGGTAGCTTCTTGCTTGATAAAGACGGCACTGTTCGCCATGCGGTTATCAACGACCTTCCGCTTGGCAGAAACATCGACGAGATGATAAGAATGGTCGATACGATGCTATTTACCAACGAGCACGGAGAGGTTTGCCCTGCTGGTTGGAACAAAGGCGATAAAGGCATGAAAGCCGATACTGCAGGCGTCGCAGACTACCTATCTCACAACGCAGACAAACTATAATCACCCAAATTTAAGGGCTGTCTCTTATACACATCTGACGCTGCCGACGATCTTACGCGTG
>CAUUAH010000019.1:0-15732 GCA_963542985.1 uncultured Campylobacter sp.
TAAATTTAATAGTTACCTTTAACAAGGAAGTGATGCGAATTAGAATATATTATATACTAATAAAAGGTAAGCTACTAAGAGTAAGTGGTGGATGCCTTGGCTAGTAGAGGCGATGAAAGACGTGCCAGGCTGCGATAAGTCTCGGGGAGCCGTCAAGGGGCTTTGATCCGGGAATTTCTGAATGGGGCAACCCAGTTAAGCGCGAGCTTAACTACCTAATATGGAGCGAACGAGGGGAATTGAAACATCTTAGTACCCTCAGGAAAAGAAATCAAAAGAGATTACGCTAGTAGCGGCGAGCGAACGCGTAAGAGGGCAAACCGTTAGTTTACTAACGGGGTTGTAGGACTGCGATATAGACTAAACTTAGCTAATAGAATAATCTGGAAAGATTAAGCATAGAGGGTGATACTCCCGTATATGAAAGCTTTGTTTTACTTAGCAGTATCCTGAGTAGGGCGGAACACGTGATATTCTGTCTGAAGCTGGGTCGACCACGATCCAACCCTAAATACTACTACTAGACCGATAGCGCACAAGTACCGTGAGGGAAAGGTGAAAAGAACTGAGGTGATCAGAGTGAAATAGAACCTGAAACCATTTACTTACAATCATTCAGAGCACGATTCTTTATGACGTGTGATGGACTGCCTTTTGCATAATGAGCCTGCGAGTTGTGGTGTCTGGCGAGGTTAAGGAAACCCGGAGCCGTAGCGAAAGCGAGTCTTAATAGGGCGTTTAGTCAGATGCTGCAGACCCGAAACGATGTGATCTATCCATGAGCAGGTTGAAGCCGGTGTAAGAGCCGGTGGAGGACCCAACCCGCTGGCGTTGAAAAGCCTTGGGATGACTTGTGGATAGGGGTGAAAGGTCAATCAAACATCGTGATAGCTGGTTCTCTCCGAAATATATTTAGGTATAGCGTCATGTAGTAACACTGGGGGGTAGAGCACTGAATGGGCTAGGGCATACACCAATGTACCAAACCCTATCAAACTCCGAATACCTAGTGTGTAATCATGGCAGTCAGGCGGCGAGTGATAAAATCCGTCGTCGAGAGGGGAACAACCCAGACTAACAGCTAAGGTCCCTAAATCTCATTTAAGTGGAAAACGATGTGGAGTTACTTAAACAACCAGGAGGTTGGCTTAGAAGCAGCCATCCTTTAAAGAAAGCGTAATAGCTCACTGGTCTAGTGATTCTGCGCGGAAAATATAACGGGGCTAAAATGAGTACCGAAGCTTTAGACTTAGTTTTACTAAGTGGTAGGAGAGCGTTGCATTCAGCGTCGAAGGTGTACCGGTAAGGAGCGCTGGAGCGAATGCAAGTGAGCATGCAGGCATGAGTAGCGATAATTGGGGTGAGAATCCCCAACGCCGTAAACCCAAGGTTTCCTACGCGATGCTCGTCATCGTAGGGTTAGCCGGGTCCTAAGCAAAGTCCGAAAGGGGTATGCGATGGAAAATTGGTTAATATTCCAATGCCAACTATAATGTGCGATGGAAGGACGCTTAGAGTTAAGCAAGCTAGCGGATGGTAGTGCTAGTCGAAAGGTGTAGGTTAAGATCCAGGCAAATCCGGATCTTTTTAAGCCGAGACCCCACAGGCGTTTGAAGTTCTTCGGAATGGATAGCGAATTGCTGATACTGTCGAGCCAAGAAAAGTTTCTAAGTTTAGTTATAGTTGCCCGTACCGTAAACCGACACAGGTGGGTGGGATGAGTATTCTAAGGCGCGTGGAAGAACTCTCTTCAAGGAACTCTGCAAAATAGCACCGTATCTTCGGTATAAGGTGTGCCTAACTTTGTGAAGGATTTACTCCGTAAGCATTGAAGGTTACAACAAAGAGTCCCTCCCGACTGTTTACCAAAAACACAGCACTCTGCTAACTCGTAAGAGGATGTATAGGGTGTGACGCCTGCCCGGTGCTCGAAGGTTAATTGATGACGTTAGCTCTGCGAAGCGTTTGATCGAAGCCCGAGTAAACGGCGGCCGTAACTATAACGGTCCTAAGGTAGCGAAATTCCTTGTCGATTAAATATCGACCTGCATGAATGGCGTAACGAGATGGGAGCTGTCTCGAAGAGGGATCCAGTGAAATTGTAGTGGAGGTGAAAATTCCTCCTACCCGCGGCAAGACGGAAAGACCCCGTGGACCTTTACTACAGCTTGACACTGCTATTGGGATAAAAATGTGCAGGATAGGTGGGAGGCTTTGATCCATAGACGCCAGTTTATGGTGAGCCGTTGTTGAGATACCACTCTTTTTTATTCTGATAGCTAACTAGCTTGAGTTATCCTCAAGTAGGACAATGTCTGGTGGGTAGTTTGACTGGGGCGGTCGCCTCCCAAAATGTAACGGAGGCTTACAAAGGTTGGCTCAGAACGGTTGGAAATCGTTCGCAGAGTATAAAGGCAAAAGCCAGCTTAACTGCGAGACATACACGTCAAGCAGGGACGAAAGTCGGTCTTAGTGATCCGGTGGTTCTGTGTGGAAGGGCCATCGCTCAAAGGATAAAAGGTACCCCGGGGATAACAGGCTGATCTCCCCCAAGAGCTCACATCGACGGGGAGGTTTGGCACCTCGATGTCGGCTCATCGCATCCTGGGGCTGGAGCAGGTCCCAAGGGTATGGCTGTTCGCCATTTAAAGCGGTACGCGAGCTGGGTTCAGAACGTCGTGAGACAGTTCGGTCCCTATCTGCCGTGGGCGTAAGAAGATTGAGGAGAGTTGACCCTAGTACGAGAGGACCGGGTTGAACCGACCACTGGTGTACCAGTTATCCTGCCAAGGGTAGCGCTGGGTAGCTATGTCGGGATGTGATAACCGCTGAAAGCATCTAAGCAGGAAGCCAACTCCAAGATGAATCTTCTTTTAAGAGCTCTTATAGACTATAAGTTTGATAGGCTGGGTGTGTAATGGATGAAAGTCCTTTAGCTGACCAGTACTAATAGCTCGTCTGCTTATCTTTTAATAAGCATCACTTCCTTGTTAAGGGTAATTTTGCTTCGAAAATCCGAAATAAAATATCTAAGTTATACCTTATCAAGATCTTGTTTTAGTTAAAATGAGATTTGACTTTTAACAATTAAATAGCAGTGTTAAAGAAGTAAATTAATACAGTTTATTTCTTTAACACTGCCCGTGACTATACAGACGAGGAAACGCCTTGCTCCATCTCGAACCAAGAAGCTAAGCTCGTCCTGGCTGATGATACTCTCCCTTACTGGGATATCGGGAAAGTAGGTCGTTGCGGGCTTTGTTTTTATTCTTTTATTCCTTTATACTTTTTATCCCTTATTTTACATTCTGTATTCTTTGGTTTAGTTCTCTTGTGATTTGTTATTTATTTTTTGTAAATTTGTTTTTGGGGTTGTGTGTGGGTGTTTATCGCTTGTGGAATGCTTACTGTTTTTATTTCTGTTTCTAGCTGTTTTAGAAAATATATGAATTTATTTTTTATGGTTTGTAGTTTGTGTTTGGATGGTTGATTGACTGTTGGAATACTCTCCATAAAGGAAATGGACGGGGTAACAATAGTCTCGAAAATCCAAAGTGTTATTTGAGGCGGCTTGTAAATCGCTATATTCTCCGGACATATCAAGGTCGTAATTTAATCCTATTAAACTATCTTTTCTATCCCAGATAAGGGAATTATTGTCGCTATCTGGCAGTGCGAACATTTCGCGGCTGTGGCGTGCGAAAACCCGGACGGAAATGAAGTAAATTTCGGCAAGGACGGTAAAGTTAATGGGTCAGATTTAAGCGCCGGGGCCGTAAACGAAACATCAAATTTGACAACGAGCAAGCGGGCGGCGCGGATGAAAATACGGAGCCAAATTTAAGCGGCGAAGGTAAATCGGGCGAGCAAAATTTACCAAACGCTGGCGAAAACTCGGACTCAAATTTAAACAAAACAGCAAATGTGGCACGTCAAATTCGAGCGAAACACTGAGCAAAAACGCCGAGCAAAATCTCAAATTCAAAGCCGCGCCAAACGCCAAATCCATGCAGATATAAATACTCTGGCAGGACGGACTTATGAGCGAGCTAAATTTACGAGTGAATATAAATTTAAATAGTAAATTTAGCTCCATACTTCAATAATTAAAGCAAATTTACTTTTTCTGCTTAGCTTTAGGTTTTGTTGAGCTTGCGGCTTTTTTCTCCGTGTTTTCGGCTGGCGGCGCAGTTTGCTCCGGTGCAGTCAAATTTTGATCAGGCTTTAAAAATCCCTCTTCAACCATCAGCTCCACAGCCGCTCTAAACGTCGGTAGCGCGCTTTGAGCACCGAAATAATAATACGGCTTCTTTGGTTCTCTGGCCAAAACCCCTATCGTATAGCTATTGCCCTGCGAGTCGTTGACGAATCCAAAAAACGAGCCGTTATAGGTATTTGCGTAGCCGCCGGTAGTGGCGATATGCGCAGTACCTGTTTTACCGCCGATTTCTAGGCCTTCTACCTTCGCTCTTTTGCCGGTGCCGATCTCGACAGTTTTTATCAGGATGCGCTTCATCCTCTCGGCCGCTTCTTGACTTATAGCTTCGACCGGTTTTGGGTCGTTTACGACGAAAAATTTACCGTCTTTATAGAGCGAGTCCACGACTTTTGGCGTCACCATCACGCCTTTATTATTAAATACGTTATACGCCTTTAAAAGCTGGATAAAAGTCGCTTGCAAGCCGTACCCATAGCTGATCGTGGCTTTGTAAATTTGCGAATTTAGCTTCGCTACGGGCGGCATGTTTCCGACCTGCTCGTATGGCATATCGATGCCGGTTTTTTGCGTGAAGCCGAAATTTAAAAGCCCTGAGTAAATTTGAGAACCGTCTAGACGCTGGGCGATCTGTATCATGCCGATATTCGAGCTATATACGATGATGTCTTCGGCTGTGAGAAACGGCTCTGGGTGCGTGTCTTTTATCGTGCGTTTGCCTAGCTGATAGACGCCGTTGTAGGTGTTTATCCGCTCGAGCGGATTGATTTTGTCGTTTGCTAAAAGAAGGGCGAAAATAAACGGTTTAAATACCGAACCGACCTCGTATGCGTACTCCGTTGCTGAGGAGTTTAGCGACTTGTAGTCTTGTTTTCTGATGTTTGACGGGCTATATCTAGATGTGCTGGCAAGTGCTAGCAGGCCGCCCGTTTTTGAGTCCATTATGCCTACGATTATCTCTTTTGCGTTTAGAAATTCTTTCTTTTCGTCGATGATCTGCTCTAGTCTGGTTTGTAGTTTAAGCGAGGCGTTTGAGATGATGTCGTATCCGTCCACGCGGTTAGCCAAATTTGAATCGCTTGTAAGGATGATATTGTTTCCGATGTCTTTCGGGCCCAGCAGCTTTGCGTCTTGGATCGAGGAGATGTAGTATTCGTAGGCTTTCTCTACGCCTTTTACGCCTTCGGTTTTGGTGATGCCGTCTTTTTCGACTTTTTTTACATAGCCTATCATTGGCGTGAGTGCGTCGGCGGCGACGTATTGTCTGCTTTCGCCGCTTTCTATTATGCTCATATTACGCAGTATCGCAGCACCGGTATTTGGGTCTTCGTACGGGATAAAGATTTTTTTTCTATACAGCTTTTTTGATAGCTCTTGTAGATACGCTGCACCTTTGGCGTCGATCTTATAGGAGAGCGTGACGGCGCCTTTTTGGCTATTGATGATTTTGGTTACGCGCTTGATATCGTCGCCGCTATATATACAGTAGAGTTTGATAAATAGGTCTTTTTTATCAGGATCGATATTTCTAGTATCTATCATCACTTTGTAGAGCTTTTGGCTACCTGTGATGCTAAAGCCGTCTTTTGTTATTATGTTGCCGCGAAGGGCTGTGTTTATGTCGCTAGTTTCTAGTTTTGGCAGGCGTCTTTCGATATTTGCTCGGTAGAAGATAACTGCCAAAAATATGCAGATAAAAAACAGAATAAACGCAAATAAAGCGATTGTTTTTGATTTTCGCTGATTCAAGGCTTAAATTTGCGTTCTTGAGATTTCTTTGTATGCGCTTAGGGCCTTATTGCGGATCTCTAGCATGAGTTTCATCGACGTGTCGGCCTTGCCGATGGCGATGGCTGCTTGGTGTAGGTCTTTTACCTCGCCCGTAGCTAGATCGGCGATGGCTTTGTCTGCATTGATTTGTATCTCGTTTAGCTCTTTTAGCGAGTTATCGAGCATATCGCCAAAATTTAACTCGCCTTTTTGATTTTGCAGAGTCTTTGCTTCTTTTTTTTCAAACGGTGAAGCGACCGAGCCGATTTTATCTATATTTGTCATAAAATTTAACCTTGTAATAATTCTAACGCGCTTTGAGCGATCGTTTTAGCCGACTGAAATGCCGAAACGTTTGCCTGATAGGCGCGCGTGGCTTCGATCAGATCCGCCATTTCGATGACGGGATTGATATTCGGGTACGCTACGTAGCCCCTTGCGTCGGCGTCTGGGTGAGACGGATCGTATTTTAGCTTAAAATCCTTGTCGTCGCGCACTATCTTGTCAACTACGACGCTCATTATAGCAGGTTTTGCGTCTTTTGTATAGAATTTATCGTCTAGCGGATTTTCGTATTCGAGCAAGTTATGTTTTTTCGCCACTTCGTCGTTTAGCACGCTATCAAAATCAACCGCCTTAAATATCACCTCGCGGCGTCTATATGGACCGCCTTCCGCCGTTCGCACGGTATTTGCGTTGGCGATGTTGGAGCTAATGACGTTCATTCTAAAGCGCTGGGCGCTTAGTCCGTATCCGCTGATATCAAAGTCGCTTAAATAATTACTCATAATCTATCCTTAAATTTTACTGCTAGCGTCGATCACGTTTTTAAATATCTGACCGCTTTGTCTCATGGCTCTATCTAGCGCGGTTACCATTATCGCGTTTTTGCTTAGCTCTGTCGTTTCGACGTCTAGATCGACGGTGTTTGCGTCGTTTCGCGCCATGTGTCCGTCGCGTAAAAATATCGTCGCACCGTTTGACGCCGGAAAATCCACGCGAGGAAAGTGCGCATCGTCGGTTTGCGCGAGCTTTAAAATTTTATTTTCGTCTTTGCCGTATATCTCTTGCGCTGTTTGCGACAAGGCCGCTCCAAACGCGATGTCGCGGGCTTTGTAAAAAGGCGTATCGATGTTTGCTATATTACTAGAAATCATTTGCTGGCGTAAATTTCTACTTGCCAGCGCGCTTTCTACGAGCGGTTTTGATTTTGAGGTTTGGATACCTGCGAACATTTTCTTGCCTTTTTCTCTAAATTTTACGAGATAATAAGCAAAAGACGTTCCATATTTAGAGTAAATTTTGAAATTCGCTAAACCCGCTAGGCTGCTGTTTTAGTTCGTTAAATTTGGATAAAAACTCGCTTCGCCTCATCGCTTTTGCACCCATAAATTTTAGATGATCGTTCATAACCTGACAGTCGATGAGAAAATTAAACGGCTCTAAAGCGCGGCAAAGCGCGATGAGAGCGACTTTTGATGCGCCCGTTTTTAAGCTAATCATACTTTCGCCGCAAAAGACCTTGCCAAAAATTTGCCCGTAAAGTCCGCCCGCCAGCTCGCCGTTTTCATACACCTCCACGCTATGCGAGACGCCCAGACAATGCAAATTTACGTAGGCGCGCACGATATCTCCCGATAGCCATGTGGGTTCGCGTTTTTCGCGCTCGCTTTTGCAGATTTTTAGAAAATTTTCAAAGTCGTAATCAAATCGCACTTCAAATTTTTTAAGTGCCGATTTTATACTTTTTTGCACCCTTACCTCGCCTGGAATCAGCACCGCGCGAGGATCGGGCGACCACCAGTATATGGGCTCGCCGGGTAAAAACCACGGGAAAATGCCTTTGTCGTAAGCCTGCAAAAGAGCCTCGGCGCTCAAATCGCCGCCGACGGCTAGAGGGGAGTTTGCAGGGGCATTTGCGGGGTCGGGAAAGTTATAAATTTTTTCCAAATTTGACCCTGCGACCGCTTATTTTAGAGCTTCAAATTTAAACGCCAACTCGCCGTTTTTTAGCGTGATGTTTGCGACGCCGCCGTTTTTTAGCACACCAAAAAGTATCTCGTCGCTAAGCTTAGTCGAGATCTCATCTTGCACTAGGCGTTTTAGATTTCGCGCGCCGAATTCTTTACTATAGCCCTTTTGCCAGAGATATTTTTTAGCTTCGGCGGAGGCTTTTATAACTACTTTTTTCTCGGCGAGGCTTGAGTTTATCTCGTTGATTATCTTTTGCGCGATTAGGCCTAGCGCGTCCTCGCCAAGGTCGTTAAAATGCACGATTTTATCGATGCGGTTGCGAAACTCGGGACTGAAAAATCCCTTTACTGCCGAGTCCGCTTTACCGCTTTTGTCTTTGCTAAAGCCAAGCGTCGGAGCCTCTTTTGAGCCCAAATTTGAGCTCATTATGATGACGGCGTTGCGAAAATCGCTCTTTGCACCCGTGTTGTCCGTGAGGCTCGCACTGTCGAAAATTTGCAAAAAGACGTTTATCATCTCGTCGCTAGCTTTTTCGATCTCGTCAAACAAAATCACGCTATAAGGGTGCTTTTTAACGGCGTTTGTTAGTATGCCGCCCTCTTCAAACCCGACATATCCAGGAGGCGCGCCGATGAGACGCGAGACGCTGTGCTTTTCCATGTATTCGCTCATATCAAACCGCTCGAAATGTACGCCCAAATTTCGCGCTAGAGCCGCGCTTAGCTCGCTTTTGCCCACGCCGCTTGAGCCCGTAAATAAAAATACTCCAACGGGCGCGTTTGGCTGCTTTAGTCCCGCATACGAGCGCTTGATCGCCGCTACTAGCGTATCTATGGCTTCGTCTTGACCGAAGATTTCAGACTTTAGCCTTTGTGCTAGGTTTTTCAAATTTGCCGCGGCGTCTGATTTTAGATTGGCATCGGGGATATTTGCCATCTTGCTTAAAACCGCGCTTAGATCGGACATTTTTACGGTTTTGCTTCTGTTTTGTAGGGCTAGAGCCGCGCCGACCTCGTCGATGAGATCGATGGCGCTATCGGGTAAAAATCGATCGTTTAGATATTTTTTGGCTAGCTCCACGCTTTTAGCTAAAATTTCGTCGCTAAATTTGACGCCGTGAAAGCTCTCGTATTTGGAGCGAAGTCCTTTTAGGATCTCGACGCTCTCGTCCGTGCTCGGCTCTACGACGTCGATTTTGGCAAATCGGCGCGAGAGGGCTTTTTCTTTTTCAAAAAAGCTGCGATACTCAGCGTACGTCGTCGCTCCGATGCAGCGAAGCGAGCCGTTTGCAAGCGCTGGTTTTAGTAAATTTGACATATCAAGCCCGCCGCCGTTTGTGGCTCCCGCGCCCACGATAGTGTGGATCTCATCGATAAAGACTATCGCGTCCTCCTGCTCAGCCACCTCGTCCATCACGTCTTTTAGGCGCTTTTCAAAGTCGCCGCGGTATTTCGTGCCCGCTATCATCGCGCCGATGTCTAGTGCGAAAATTTGCGCCTGTTTTAGTCGCTGCGGCACTTCGCCGCTCGCGATTTTTAGCGCGAGCCCCTCGACTACGGCGGTTTTGCCTACGCCCGCTTCGCCAACTAGGATGGGATTATTTTTCTTGCGTCGGCTTAGCGTTTGCATTAGCCTTGCTAGCTCGTTTTCTCGCCCGATGATCGGATCTATTTTACCCTCGGCGGCTAGTTTGGTTAAATTTGACGAGTATTTGGCTAGGTTTTGGAAGTTTTTAGCGCGAGTCTGCTTGTCGTCTTTTGTTGATTGCTTGATCTTTTGCGGATCGACGTCGTAAAATTCTAAAATTTTAGCCCCGTACGTGTCGCCTCTGGCCGCGATTTTAAATAGCAAGTCCCTAATGCCGACGTTTTTATCTTTTAGCTCAGCGTTTAGCTCTTTAAAAATTTGCTCCAAAAGCACCGTCATGCGCGGCTGTTTGTGGTGTGGCACCTGCTCGTTGGTTTGCAGTAGATAGTTTTTTAGATCGCTTTTTAGTCCCTCGACGTCGGTTAGTCCGGCCTCTGCTAGGATATCTCTAGTCTCTTCGTTTAAATTTACCAGCACGAAAAGCACGTGCTCGCTGGTTAGATACTCGTGGAAATTCGAGTAGGCAAACTGCCCGGCCTTTTCCAAAAGATAGCTTAAATCCGAGTCAAACATCATTTCCTCCTCTTTGCGCTTTTTGCGCGCCTGTTTTGCGGGCTATTCTTCCTCGACGACGGCCTTTAGCGGGTAGCCCGCGGCGGCTGCGGCTTTTAGCGTTTGGTTTTGTTTGGTTTGGGCGATCTCTTTATTGTAGATGCCCGCCACTCCGCTGCCTTCGTTGTGGATTTTTAACATCACGGTTACCGCGCTTTGGGCTGTGTGGTGAAAAATCTCGACCAGCACGCTCACGACGAAATCCATACTTGTAACGTCGTCGTTTAGCAAAATAACCTTAAATTTACGCGGAAATTCAGGTTTTTCTTTTACATCTATGCCGTGCCCCCGCTCGGTGGCGGTTTTAGCGGGCATTTTTTATTCTTTCAAAATCCTTCGTCATCGCGTCTAGGTGGATGCCGCCTAGGTAGTATTTCACGCCGAATTTTCCGCTATCTACGTCGGTTAGCTCCTGATATACTCCGCCTTTTAGCACCATTTTTATCGGCACGCTCTCAAGCCGCTCGTATTTTATATCCTCTAAAATTTGCGCCGAAAGCTTGTCGTTTGTCTTTATATCGTTTGAGATAAAGTAAAAGGCGTTGTATTTTTGCGCGAAATTTTCCACGACGTACTCGTTCGTGACGTTTTCAAAGTGCGTTAGCCCCACGATCGTAAAATCGTTTAGGTTGTCGATCTGAAATTTGGTGAGATCGGGAGCTTCTTTTTGACACGGCGGACAAAACGTGCCGAATATGTCAAACATCAAAATTTTATCCTCGTCGCCTTTGATCACAAAGCCGCCCTCCACGCGTTTTAGCGTGAGGTCTTTGCCAAACACGCTCTTTAGCGCGATCTCATCGCCCGTTTTATAGCCCTCTATCTTTACGGGAGCCTTCGCCGTCTCGTCCTCGCCGCAGCCTGCTAGAAATATCGCGCAGGCCAAAGCCGCCAAAATCGCCTTTATGGTTTTTTTCATATTATTTTCCTTGTTTTGATCTTAGTTGGGTTATGCTCTCGCCGCCAAAGCCGTAGTCGTCGGTGCTAACTTCCTCTATCACGACGACGGTTCTGCTGGTGTCGCGCTTTAGCGTATCGCCCAGTAGTTTCGTTACGCCGGCTATGAGCGCACGCTTTTGCTCGGCGCTTACGGCTTCTTTTTCTTTTGTTATTTTTATGTTTACGTAGGGCATCGGTTTTCCTTAAGCGTATTTTTTCATAGCCGCACGCGCTTCTTTGTCGGCTTCTTTACGTTTTATCGTCTCGCGCTTATCGTGCAAATTTTTACCTTTTGCAAGCGCGACTCGCGCCTTTACGATATTTTTGTCGTTTAGATAGAGCGCCAAAACCACTAGTGTGAGGCCCTCTTGCGTAACTTGACCGAAAATTTTATCTATCTGCTTGCGGTGCATCAGTAGCTTTCTCGGAGCCCGCTCGTCGGGACGAAACGCCGAGTGCGTCGTGTTTAGGTGGCTGATGTGCGCGTTTAGCAAAAACAGCTCGCCCTTTATCACGCGCGCGAAGCTATCTTTTAGATTTGCTCGGCCCGCCCGTAGAGCCTTTACCTCGCTACCCTTTAGGACGATGCCCGCCTCGAAGGTCTCGATGATGCTAAAGTCAAACAAAGCCTTTTTATTTTTGGCTAAATCCTTACCCATTTTTTACCTTTTTATTTTAAGAAAAACACGCTCGCACCGCTACCGCTTAGGAAAAAATCTTTAAATTTATCCATCTGCGGATAAATTTTAAAACACGGCGCGAAAAGATCGTTTAGCTTGCGATTTTCATATCGCTCCAGCAGCTGCGCCGTCGTCATCTCGCGCATTTTGGCCGCTAAATTTACGTCGATACTATCCATAAAATTTGTCCTAAATTCGCCGTAAACGGCAGGCGTCGAGCAAAATACGCCGGGCGTTAAAATTTTTACCTCTGGCACTTCGTCGTTAAATTCGCTTATTATCTCGCCGATACCGCCGACGTTTGCCGCATTGAAATCGCTAGCGAAAAACGCCACGTCCGCACCGATATTTGCGCCTATTTTCATCAAATTTTCGTGAGTTAGTTTTAAATTTAACTCCTCGTTCGCCATCTTTAAAAACGTAGCGGCGTTTGAGCTGCCTCCGCCAAGGCCCGCGCCTAGCGGTATTTGCTTTTTTATCACGATTTTATGCGAGGCGAAAAATTCGTCCAGCTCGTTTTTAAAGCCCGCTTTTTCAAGCTCAAATTTAGCCTTTAACACTATGTTATTTTCGATATTTTCGTTATCGCACTCAAGCGCAAAGCCGTCCGCTTTTTCAAAGAAAATTTCGTCGTAAATTTCGTGCCTTAAAACAAAGCGAGAGACGATCTCGTGGTAGTTTCCGCGAGTGCCGACGATCTTTAAAAAGGAGTTGATTTTCGCGTAGCTTTTCATTATTTTACGATTTTGTCGCTGAGTTCTTTTAGGCTCGCTTCGCCTGCGCCGTTTAGGGCTTGTTTATTTTCCGCCGCTACGTCCTCGACTAGCTCGGAGCGCAGGATCATCATATTTTTAGGCGCGTCGATGCCGATTTTTACGCCGCCTTTTGAGATGCCTACGACCGTGATTTTGATATCGTTTCCCAGTATTATGCTTTCGTCTTCTTTTCTTGCGAGTATTAGCATTTTTCGACCTTATTTAGTTTATATATTACGGTTTCGTCTTTGATTTCAATGATACTAAAAAATTCATCAAAGTTTATTAAATATAGCCCTTCGGCGCCAAATTTTAGCTTTTCTATGCTCAGTTTTTTGCCCAGCATTACGTCTGCGGGATCGCCTATATATTCGTTTCGCGGTAGCGAGATATAATCAAGCGGATCTAAAAACCTCTCGTTTTCGTAAACAAATTTACCCTCGCTCACGCGTTTTAGCGCGCTTAGAGTTGCTTTTACGCCAAGCTTTGCGGCTAAAATTTGAGCGTACGAGCGCACATACGAGCCCTCGCTAACGCTAATGCGAAAGCTCAAAAACGGATGCATATACGCAGTCAAATTTACGTCAAAAACGCTCATCGTTTGGCTTTTTAGCTCAAACTCTTCGCCCGCTCTTGCTAGCTCATACGCACGCTTGCCGTCCACGTGCTTGGCGCTAAATTTAGGCGGTACGTAGGCGATCTCGCCTTTTAGTTCGCTTAGCGCCGCTTTTACGTCCGCTAAATTTAACGGCTGGCAAAGCGCGATATCCTCGATATTTTCGTTATCTAGGCTAGCGCTTACGGCTCCTAGCCACATAGTCGCTTCATAGATTTTTGGCGTTTTATCTATGTAGCTAAAAAGCCGCGTGTGATTGCCCAGAGCCACGATTAGGCAGCCGCTGGCAAAGGGATCAAGCGTGCCTGAAAAGCCAGCTTTTTTGACGCCGTATTTGCGCTTTAGCCTACTTAGGAAATGATTCGAGCTTATGCCTGCTGGCTTGTTTGCGACAAAAAGCGCATTCATTTAAATTTGACCTTTGGAGTCTGCGTTAAATTTGATCCGCGAGAGTCAAATTTGACGCGGTATTTAGCCTGCAAGGTCTCAAATTTGCCCATTTTCACACCGCTTTTTCGACGAAGCTAGACATTATCTCGCGGCTGATTCCGCCGAAATTTATCGTTAGCTTTAGCTCTTTTTTGATCTTCGTTACCGCCGTCACGCGCCCGATACCGAAAATTTTGTGCTTGACGAGGTCGCCTTTTTTGTATTCGCCTGCGGTCTGCGTTTGCGTCTGGATGATGAGGCTACCGCTGCAAACGCCTGCTTCGCTTAAAAATCTACTCTTTTCCAGCCTCGTTCGCTGACCTTTGTAAAAGCGCGAATTTACAAAGCTTAGCGTTAGCGTTTTTTTAGCGCGGGTGATGGCGACGTAGGCTAGGCGTCGCTCCTCCTCGATGTCGCTACCGTCGCCCAGCAGCGGGAAAAATCCCTCCTCAAGCCCGATAACGAAAAGATGCTCAAACTCAAGCCCTTTGCTAGCGTGGATGCTCATGATCGAGATCGCCTCGCCGCCGATGTTATCCTGCTCGCTTTGTAGCGCGATCTCGTTTAAAAATTCCTCGATAGAAAAGCTTGGATTTTGCTTGATTTGGTCTTTGATCGTAGCGTAAAACTCGTCGATGTTCGCCACGCGCTCGGCGCCGTCAGGCAAGCTCTCGTAGTATTTTTTGATGCCGAATTTCGCTTCTAGTTTATCCACTAGTTCGTACGGCGAGTCGCACTCTTTTAGCTCTCTTAAATTTGACGCAAATTCGCCCAGGCTTGAGACGATTTTTTTGCTTAGATCTTTGTCGTTTTCATCTAGGCCAGATATCGCTTCAAATAGCGAAAGCTTATGCTCGAAGGCGATTTTTTCGATTTTTGCGAGGCTTACTTTACCTAGGCCGCGTTTTGGGCGGTTGATGACGCGCTTTAGCGAGAAGTCGTCGTTTTCGTTTGCGACCAGCCTTAGGTAGCTGATGACGTCTTTGACCTCGGCGCGCTCGTAGAATTTAACTCCGCCGACCATCTTATACGGGATTTTTTCTTTGGTTAGGCCCTCTTCGAGCGAGCGGGAGAGGGCGTTTATGCGGTACAGGATCGCGATATCGCTAGCCTGCGCACCGCTATCAAGCAGCTTTTTGATGCGTTTGGCCACCTTTAGGCTCTCCATCGTTTCGTCGTCCGATTCCATTAGCGCAACGTCCTCGCCGCCTTCTTTGGTGCTTTTTAGTTCTTTGCCCAGGCGGTTTCTGTTGTGGTCGATGAGCTCGTTTGCCGCGCGTAAAATTTGACTCGTCGAGCGATAGTTTTGCTCTAGTCTTATGATTTTGGCGTCTTTAAACTGATCTTTAAAATTTAATATATTTTCGATTCTTGCGCCGCGCCAGCCGTAGATACTCTGATCATCGTCGCCCACGACTGCGATATTTTCGTGCGTTAGACAGAGCTTGCGCAGGAGTTTGTACTGAAGGTCATTGGTGTCTTGATACTCGTCCACCATCACGTAGGCATACCTGCGTGAGATCTCGCGCGCTAGAGCTTCGTCCTCGTCTAAAATTTTATAGCTAAGGCAGAGTAGATCGTCAAAATCCACGAGGTTATTCGCGGCTAGATACTCCTCGTAAAGCTTATAAATATTTGCCAGTTTTGCGTGGTAGCCGTCTTTGAAATTTTGTCCGTTTGCAAACATGCCGCCGTGATTTAGCACCTCTTCTACGCTTAAAAGCGAGTTTTTAAAATTTGAGATTTCGTTAGCTAAAACCGAGGTCGCGATGTCGCCTTCAAAGCCCTTTAAAATACGCTTTTTATCGTCGGTGTCGATGATGACGAAGTTGTTTTTGCGCTTTAGACGATCGATGTAAAATTTCAAAAACAAAAGCCCGAATTTGTGGAAAGTGCAAAGCAGCGGAGTGAAATTTTTACCTGCGTCGCCTAGCATTTTTAGCGCGCGGGTTCGCATTTCGCTTGCAGCTTTGTTGGTGAAGGTTAGCGTTAGGGTATTTGACGGCGGGATGCCTAGCTCGCTTATGAGATAGGCTAGGCGAGTGGTGATGGTTTTGGTTTTTCCGCTACCGGCTCCTGCCAAAATCAGCATCGCTCCGTCCGTATGCTGTCTCTTATACACATCTCCGAGCCCACGAGACTAGCGCTCATCTC
>CAUUAH010000020.1:0-15721 GCA_963542985.1 uncultured Campylobacter sp.
GAGATGAGCGCTAGTCTCGTGGGCTCGGAGATGTGTATAAGAGACAGAGGCACTATAATATGCTAAATTTTTATAACTTCTCGATATATAGGGCTGCTTCAGCCACCGTAAAGACATTGTCGCAGCTTGGACTTTGACTACCGAAGCCCCAACAAACGTTTAGATATTTCATACCTGCATTGCGCGCGGCAAGCTCGTCCTTTTTGCTATCTCCGACAAATATCGCTTTATCGAATTCGCCTGATTTTAATATCAAATTTAGCATCGCTGGATCTGGTTTTTGAGGTACATTTTCGTCTGCTCCGACGATGAGATCAAAAAAATTAAATATCCCGCTTCTTTGCAAAATTTCATCCAAGGTGTATCGCGGCGCATTGCTAGCTAGAGCGACGAAATGCCCCGCCTCTTTTAGCCCAGCTAGCAGTCCCTCGACGCCATCATATACAGCGGCGTATTCGCGGTAGTTTTTCTTAAATTTAGCTTCAAAGTTATCCCGCAGCTTCATATCAGGCTTATCGATACCGTAAAAGTCAAGCCCCAAATTTCGCCCCGGCTCATTTATGGCCTTTACGATAAACTCCGCCGCGAGATCGCCCTCAAGCCCTAGCTCGCGCCGCACCTCGTTTACAGTCTCGCAGATCGCTTTTGCGCTATCTATGAGCGTACCGTCCATGTCAAATATCACGCATTTCACTCTTCGTCCTTATATTTTTTTCTATGTTTTTCTTTTTTATACGTTTTTTGATTTTTTAGCTTTTCTAGCGCGTTGGCGCAGGCTATTAGCTCGGCTCTATCGCCGCCTTTTACGACCAAATTTACGAAATTTTCAAGAGATTTCGAGTAGGCGTTATCTAAAAAAACAGGCTCGATCTTGCGTAAAATTTCGGCGTTTTTGCCGACCCTAGCGCGAAATTCGTCCTCGTTAAAATCCTCTCTTTTTAGCGCACTAATCGCGGCTTTAGCGAATTTTTCCAGGCCGCGCAGGTATTTTACGCGCTTAAATTTGTCGTTTTGTTCAGCCATTTTTTCCTTTCAAAAGCCCAATTATACCAATTTAAACTTTTAGCGGTTATAATGCGCGCAAATTTTACAAGGAGAAAAGATGCAAAAAGAGACGATCGCCACGCACTACGGCTACGATACCAAGGCAGGCCCAGGCGCCATGGCGGTGCCGATTTACCAGACTACGGCTTATGATTTTGGTAGCGCCGAGATGGCTGCGGCGAGATTTCAGCTAGAAGCCCCAGGCCACATCTACACGAGGCTGGGCAACCCGACGACGGACGTTCTAGAGAGCCGTATAGCCGCGCTCGAGGAGGGCTCGGCCTCTATCGTGACGGCCAGCGGTCAGTCGGCGATTTTCTACTCGATCGCAAATTTAGCTGCAGTCGGCGACAACATCGTCGTGGCAAAGAAAATTTACGGCGGCACGATGGTTCTTTTTATACACACGCTTAAGCGTTTTGGCATCGAGGCGCGGGTGTTTGACAGCGACAGCGCGGACGATCTTGAAAATTTGATAGATGACAAAACTCGCGCGATATTTTTCGAGACGCTATCAAATCCGCAAATCGCAATCCCAAATTTTAAAAAAATCGTCGAGATAGCAGACAAGCACGGCGTCGTAACGATAGCAGATAACACCGTGCCTACGCCGATTATTTTCCAGCCGCTAAATCACGGCATCGACGTCGTCGTACATAGCGCTAGCAAATATATCTGCGGCCAAGGCCTAAGCCTAGCGGGCGCAGTCGTAGCTAGTAAAAATTTAAACACCAAGCTAGTCGGTAACGCCAGATACGCACATTTTAACGAGCCCGATGAGAGCTATCACGGACTAGTTTATGCGCAGATGGCGGATAAATTTGACATCTATACGCTACGCATGAGAGTGGCTTTAGTGCGCGATATAGGCGCTACGGTCTCGCCTTTTAACTCCTGGCAGCTCATCCAGGGGCTTGAGACATTAAGCGTTCGTATCGAGAAACACTCGCAAAATGCGCAAAAAATAGCCGAGTTTTTAAACTCGCATAAACACGTAAAACGCGTGACCTACCCTGCGCTAAAAAGCGATCCCGAGCACGAAAAAGCCCAAAAATACTTTTCTGGCGGCATGGCTAGCGGGCTAATGTGCTTTGAAACCGATAGCTATGAGCGCGCCGTAAAGATGCTGAGCAAAGTAAAGCTTTTTAAAATCGTCGTAAATATCGGCGACTCCAAGTCGCTCATCACGCATCCGGCCTCCACTACGCATCAGCAGCTCTCAAGCGAAGAGCTAATAAAGGCAGGCATAACAAAAGAACTAATCAGAATAAGCGTCGGCCTAGAAAACGCGGACGACCTCATCGCCGATCTCGCACAGGCTTTGGAGTAAATTTAAACAGAGCAGATGAAAATCTGCTCTAAATTTGATCTAGTCACTTCGGTACTACGAGCTTGCACCTCACGATTGCGCTTTAGCAAAACCGCAAAATTTCAAAAATATTAGGGCGCGGACGAAAAATATTTTTTGCTAGACGGCTAACTTTTTAGATCAAAATGCAAAATTTTAGCTCGCTTCGTAAAATCTACAAATTCCATTATAAGGCGGGTGGTAAATTTGAGCCGTCTCGCAAGTATTTTGAGAACGTCCGTAAAAAATACTCTCTCCTCTATCAAATTTACGCCGGCTTTTAGCGCAAATTTGCGACCGTCCTCGACGCAAAAGCGCATAATCGCTTCGTCGTTTCCGACGCTTTTTACGTATTTGTTAGCGTACTTTAGGCCAGCTTCATTTGTGGCGTCAAATACGAGCTCGGCATTTTTAAAGGCGTTTTTAAGCTTGCGGATCAAATTTAAAACCTGATCGCGCGTAAAATACTGAAATACTCCGCACGCCACAAATAGCGTAGGCAAGCTCTCATCGATGCGCCGCGCCCAAGCTAGATCAAACATATCGCAGCCTATGAGCGTATCGTTTGCGCACCCGCCAAGCACTCGCCGCCTAAGCTCTATCACCTCGGGTAAATCTACCACGTAAAAGAACGCGTTTAGGGTTTTTAAACGAAAGCAGGCCGTCTCGAGCCCAGCACCCAGATAAACAACGTTGCATTTTGAATATTTTGCGCAAAATTTACGCACGATCTCGTCCATATTGTAGTATCTGGCTGCAGACGCCATCAGGGCGTATTCGGATGATTTTTCTTGCACGGACTCGCAGTTTGTTTGCACGATTTTTTCGAGCGACAGAGCTTTTTCGTCGTAGAAATACTCTGGAAAATTTTTAGAAGCGAAAATTCGCGCGCTAAGCGGGATAAATAGCGTCTTTGAAACGGCAGATAAGTCCAAATTTGCTCCTTTTAGCCCAAATCATGACTGATCGGCGTCAAATTTGACCAAAGCCGAAGGCTAAAATTTGACAAATTTACGCCGTAAAAGTCTTTAAAGTTTCGTTGTATTTGTTTTCGTCCTCGCACTGGATCAGCAGCAAGTCGCCATCCTCAAATACCGACGAACCGGTAGGTTTGATGTATTCGCCCTTGCGCTTGATGAGCAGCACCAAAAAGTCGCTAGGAAGCTCGAGCTCGGCTAGGTTTTTGCCCACGACTTCGGAGTCAAAGCGTATGGTGTGCTGGCGTAAAGTGTGGTAAAAGATCGGCAAATTCGACATCTCGACTTCTTTTGGCACAGCTTCTTCTTTGACGCCGCATTTTTGCGCGGCTTTTTCTAGCGTCATGCCTTGAATGATGATAGAGACGAACACGACGAAAAATATCGTGTTAAAAATAAGCTCGGAATTTGGCAAATTTGCGCCGAACGGATAGGTCGCAAGTACGATAGGAACGACGCCTCGAAGCCCGACCCACGAGATAAATATCTTTTCTTTGACATTGTATCTAGAGAGCAAAAGCGAGAGAAAAACACCCATCGGACGCGCGATAAACATGATCCAAAACGCGATCACTGTGCCCGCAAGCGCGACGGCTGGTAGCTGAGATGGATTTACCAAAAGTCCCAGCGTCAAAAATATGACGATCTGCATCGTCCACGCGATACCGTCGTGAAAACCGATCAAATTTTTCTTATGCGCAAACTCTTTTTTATTTATAAACATGCCAGCGATATAAACGGCCAAAAAGCCGTTACCGCCGACCTTGCCCGCTAGCACGTATAAAAGCATCACCCAAGCCATCGAAAACACCGGATATAGTCCCCAATACTCAAGCCTTAGGCGGTTAAAAAGCCCCGGTAGCGCGACGCCAAATACATAACCCATCAGCCCGCCTAGCAAAAACTGCTTCACTAGCGTGAGCGCGACCTCCGGAACGCTAGGGATCGTAGCTATAGAGATGATTTGTAGTATCGTGACGGTTAAAAAGATCGCCATCGGGTCGTTTGATCCGGACTCTAGCTCCAAAAGCGGACGGATGTTGTTTCGCAGCGAAATTTCCTTTGCTCCTAGTATCGCAAACACCGCCGCAGCATCGGTCGAGGAGATGATAGAGCCAAAAAGCAAAGCCTCCAGCCAGTCAAGGCCTAGCAGGTATTTTACCAGCACGGCTATCATGCCCGCAGTCAGCACGACGCCAAGAGTCGCTAGGATGATGCCGTTTACCATGACTGGGCGGATAGATTTTAGATTCGTATCAAGACCGCCCGCGTAAAGTATAAAAATAAGCGCGATAGTGCCTACGTCTTGGGCGATTTGGCGATTATCAAAAGCAAGTCCGAGCAGCCCGTCCGAGCCTGCAAGCATACCGACTGCTAAAAAAACGACTAAGGACGGAACGCCGAATCTATCTGAAACCTTGCTAGAGACGATACAAGCGATAAGTAGGATAGAGAAAAATAGTAAAAAAGTTTCTAACATTGTGCCTCATTTGGGTTCAAAGCGGACAAATTTAAGGCTAAATTTAGCGCCCTAATAGCCTCAAATTTGGCGCGTTTTCGTAAATAAATTTTACCCGATTTTACCTTTTTTAACGATAAAAAGGATTAATTTTTATCATCGCAAAAGATGAGATCAAAGCTATTTTTGCGCTTTACCAGAGCTTTTTTGGACGGCACGCCGCCCTGCTCCATTTTAGCCAGTTCCTCTTTCATCTGCCTTATCGCGGCCTCGGACTGCTCGATCTGATCTTTTAGCTGCAAGATGATATCCACACCTGCTAAATTTACGCCAAGATCGCGCGTTAAACGCAGTATCATCTTGATACGGTCCATGTCTTTTTCGGAGTAAAGGCGCATTTTGCCCTCGGTTCTTGACGGCTCTAGCAGCCCTTCGCGCTCGTATTGGCGCAGCGTCTGCGGATGTATGGAGAGCACCTTAGCTACGACGCTTATTAGATAGACCGGTTCTTCGTATTGTTTCATCTTATGCCTCCGGGAGTTTTTGCTTCATGAGCTCGGCTAGCTCGCCGTCTAGGGCATTTACGTCCGGCAAAGACACGCGCGCTCGCAGGTATAGGTCGCCAAATATCCCGCTTTTTCTATTTTGCACGCCGTATCCTTTGAGCCTGATTTTTTGTCCCGATTTTGAGTTTTCGGCGATTTTTATCGTTACGTCTTTTTTGGGCGTTTTTACCTCTATCTTACCGCCAAACATCATCGTTTTTAGCGGGATTAGCACGTCTTTATATAGATCGTCGCCGTCTCTTTCGTACTCGTCGCTAGGCGCGATATTTACGGTCAGTATCAGATCTCCGCGACCGCCGCGACCTTTGCCTTTTATGCGTAGCTTTTCGCCGTTATTTATGCCGTTTGGGATTTTTATTTTGATGTTTTCGCCGTTAAAATTTATCGAGTGTTCGCCGCCCTTTACCGCTACGTCAAACGGGATGGTTACCTTCGCTCGCGAGTCTAGATCCTCATCGTCCTCAAAGCCACTAAATCCGCCCGTCTGTCTAAAACCGCTAAAGCCGCTTCTACTTGAAAATCCGCTAAATCCGCCTCCGCCGAAGATATTTTTTAAAATTTCGTCCAAATTTCCCATACCCGAGCTGCTCGCAAAGTCGTGGAAATTTTGCCCGCCAAACATCGCGTCGCCGTGTCTGTCGTACTGCGCGCGCTTTTTTTCGTCGCTTAAAATTTCATACGCGGCGTTTATCTCCTTAAATTTATCCTCCGCGCCTGGGTCTTTGTTGATGTCGGGATGATACTTTCGTGCCAGCCTACGATAGGCCTTTTTGATCTCGTCGCTAGTGGCCTTTTCGGACACCCCTAACGTTTCGTAAAGACTATTGCTCATGTTATGTCCTTATAGTCAATTAATTTTATAGCGATTATAGCACAAAGCTTTAGCCTATGTCAATCAAGTATAGTAAATAAAAACGATTTTAAACGACTTAAATAATAATTAACTTTACGTTGAGCTTAACGCCATATAATCGCGCTTTGAAAAAAATTTTATCAAAAGGAAAAGTAATGAAAAAGATAATGATATTATCTTTGGCTACTTCTTGCGCGATCTTTGCCGCAAGCATAAACTTTAACGAACCCGCAGAGGATTTCACTAGAATAAATCCGGAATTTAACAAAAACGTCGTGCTGTCCTACAACAGCTCTATCGCCGACGCTAAAAAATCTGTCGTAAATATCTCCACCACAAAAACCGTCAGCAGCAACGTCGCAGACATGAACGATATGTTTAGCGATCCGTTTTTTAAAGACTTTTTCGGATTTCAGTTTAACATACCCCAAGAAAAACAAAAAAGCAGCTCGCTAGGATCTGGCGTCGTCATATCTAGTGACGGCTACATCGTGACAAACAATCACGTCGTAGAAGATAGCGACGAGATCGTAGTCACGCTACTAGATAGCGATAAAGAGTACAAGGCTAAAATCATCGGCACCGACCCTAAAACCGACTTAGCCATCATCAAAATAGACGCCAAAGAGCTAAAAGCCATACCGTTTGCCGACTCGGCTAAACTAATGGAAGGCGATATCGTATTTGCCATCGGAAATCCTTTCGGCGTGGGCGGCAGCATCACTCAGGGCATAGTTTCCGGCTTAAATAAAGACAATATCGGTCTAAATCAATACGAAAATTTTATCCAGACAGACGCCTCAATAAACCCAGGCAACTCGGGCGGTGCGCTAGTCGATAGCCGCGGCTACTTAGTAGGCATAAACTCGGCCATACTTAGCCGCAGCGGCGGAAACAACGGCATCGGCTTTGCCATCCCGTCAAATATGACTAAAGATATCGCCAAAAAACTCATCGAAGACGGCAAGATCGAGCGTAGATATATCGGCGTGATGATAGCAAATCTAAACGAAGAGCAAAAAGAGATCTACAAAAACAAAGAAGGCGCGCTCATTAGTAGCGTAGAAAGCGGCCTACCTGCGGATGTCGCGGGACTAAAACGAGGCGATCTGGTCATCAAAATCGACGATAAAGAGATCAAAAACGCCAACGATCTCAAAAATCTCATCGGCTCGCTAGCTCCAAATAAAGAGATCACGCTGACCTACGAGCGCTCCGGCAAAATCGAAACCGCCAAGATAAAACTAGCTAACGCTAACGCAAAATCAAACGTCCCTGCGGCTAAAAACGGCACAGCGATCGAGGGCCTTAGCGTCACGGCGATCGACGACAACGCAAGGTACAAATACCGCTTGCCTGCGGACGCAGCCGGTATCCTGGTAACCGACGTAAAGGCTGGCTCAAATGCCGAAAAAATCGGCTTTGAAAAAGGCGACATCATCATCCAGATCGCCGAAGAAAATATCAAAAACATGGATGATTTTAACAAAGCCTTAGCAAGCGCGAAAGGCAAAAAGACGCTCGTTTGGGTCAATCGCGGCGGACTTTTCCAAGGTCTTGTTATAAAATAATTTCTACCTTAAGGCGCGGGAAACTGCGCCTTTTCTTTTAAATTTTTCAAATTTTATCTCAAATTTTACCCATCAAATTTGACGCTCCGCCATTTTTAAATTTGAACCAGTTAAATTCCTAGCTTCAAATTTGAGCGTCTTAGTTTGGCTCAAATTTTACTAGCACACAAAATTTAGCGTAGGCTAGGCAGATCTAAATTTAGCCGGCAGCGAAAAAGCGCTCGCCAGATAAGCCGCGGCCGCCATTAAAATTTTAGTTAAAACTCGCTATAATCCCCCAAAGGACATAAAATGATAAAAATTCTGATGATAGAAGATGATTTAGAGCTAGCGGAAATTTTGACCGAGTTTTTAGCAAAAAGCGATATGAGCGTAACGACGGCGGAGGAGCCATATATCGGGCTTTCGACGCTAAACGTAGAAAAATTTGACCTCGTGATCTTAGATCTAACGCTGCCGGGACTCGACGGCCTAGAAGTATGCAAAGAGATCCGCAAGCGCCACGATGTGCCCATCATCATCTCAAGCGCGCGCCACGACATCACCGACAAGGTAAATGCCCTAGATAACGGTGCGGACGACTATCTGCCAAAGCCTTACGACCCGCAGGAGCTGCTAGCTCGTATCAAAAGCCACCTGCGCCGCCAAAGCGCGGTAGCGGGTGCAAATTTAAGCGGCACAAAAGAGAGTGCACGCGAAAAAGACATCGCGGTAGATGATTTTAAGCATGTCATAACGCTAAAAGGCGAGCCGCTAAATTTGACCGCAGCGGAGTACGACATCCTAAAATACATGCTACAAAAAGAAGGCGGCGCGATCACTCGCGAGGAGTTCATCTACAACTGCGCGAGCATCAGCGAGGACTCGACAAATAAGAGCATCGACGTCATCATCGGGCGCATCAGAGGCAAGTTAGGCGACGACCCAAAAGAGCCAAAATACATCCACGCTATCCGCGGCATCGGCTATAAGCTAATGCAGTAAATTTAACGTAAAGCCCGCAAATGAAACGCTCATCGGTTTTTTACACTATCACTTTTATCTTTGCGCTTGCACTTACGAGCATATTTCTCGCGTTTTTGTGGCTGATGGACTACGACAAGCAAAACTACGCGCGCGAGCTAAACGCCAAGTACTCCACGATCGCTAGAAATCAGCTCTTTTTGATGAGCGGTATCATAAACGAAAAAGAGTACGAGCGTCAAACGGGCGACTTTAAGATGCCGGAGATCACAAACGAGCAACAAAAAGAGGAGATCCTAGCAAATGCAACAGTGCTTGAGGAGATCTCCGCGGACATCGGCTCTAGCGCCATCATGATCTATCAAAATCATCACTATCTAAAGGTCCAGCACGTCGATAAAGTCCTGCTTTTAAAGGATAATGACTACCAGCCGTACCGCTACGACATCATCAAGATCATCTTTTCGCTAGTGGCGATCATACTTCTTGCCGCTTACGTTTTTGTTATCAAAAAGCTAAAACCGCTAAGAAAGCTAAAGCGCCAGATAGCCAAATTTGCCGCGGGCGAGATCGACGAGGTGCAAAACGTAAGTAGCGGTAACGACGAGATTTCCGAGGTCGCGGAGGCATTTTATGACGCGGTATCGCAGATCAAAAGCTTAAACTCGTCGCGCAAGCTATTTTTAAGAAACATAATGCACGAGCTAAAAACGCCGATCACCAAAGGCCGCCTCGCTGCCGAAATGATCGAAAAAAGCAAAAACCAGGAGCGACTAGTGTCCGTGTTTATAAAGCTTGAAAATCTCATAAACGAATTTGCCGCAGTCGAACAAGTCACCTCAAACATCGCGCTAAATAACACCAAAATTTGCCGTATCGACGATGTCATCGACGAGGCTTTGGATATCGCTATGGTAGATCCGGGGCAAGTCACGATCAGCAAGCTAGAGGATGTGAACCTAAACGCAGACTTTAAGCTACTGGCTATCGCCGCCAAAAACATGATCGATAACGCGCTAAAATACTCTCCAAACAAGCACGTAAAT
Source organism: uncultured Campylobacter sp. (assembly GCA_963542985.1). Taxonomy (GTDB): domain Bacteria; phylum Campylobacterota; class Campylobacteria; order Campylobacterales; family Campylobacteraceae; genus Campylobacter_A. The sequence continues at coordinate 9,828 of CAUUAH010000020.1, forward strand.
ATAACTATCACGCGCGAATCTATCAAATTTATCAACGAGGGCGAGCGGTTATCAAAGGAGCTGCGCCACTACGTCGAGCCTTTCACCAAAGGTGAAAGCGCGCAAAAGAGCTTTGGTCTGGGGCTCTACATCGTCGAAAATATAATCAAAGCACACAAGCTAACTCTAAGCTACGAATACAAAAACGGGCTAAACGTATTTAGCTTTGAAAACCTGCAAAATATCGCAGCGTAGGCGTAAATTTGAGCGTTTTGTAAAATTTGCGGAGCGCGAGTAAAATTTGAGTTAAAATTTAAAGCGAATCGCATTTTGCTTAAATTTTGAAATTCGGCGTATCGTTGCGACTAACTAAACGCCAAATTTGAGTTGTATATTTTGCTGCCCGCTTGTTTTAAATTTGCATATGGTTAAATTTAGCCGCTCCTCGTTACTCATAATAAAACGCTTTGACGGGCGCGAAATTTAGCCCCGCCTCTTTGCATAGCGCGTAAAAATCAACCTCGCCGTCGCGAGATTTAAACTCGAAATAGCACTCGTAAAGCTTTATGAAATATTCAAACTCTAAATTTAGCCGCGCGCTTATCTCGTGTTTTTCTCTTACGTCGCGAGCTTCGCTGGTTAGTCGCTCATAGTATGAGCGCTCTATCAGGCAGCCCTCCGGAAAGTGGTGTGCGCCCCAGTCTAGCGCGTCCAGTAGCATACAAAAGTACAACTCCACGGTTCGCTCGTCGCAGCGCTCATGGCGGTATGCACGGCGCAAAAGATCATTCTTATTGAGTCCCCGTAAGCCGCGCGTGCAGATCTGGTACACCCAGCGCAGATGCGGCATCTCGCCTGCGTCGCAGCGCCCTTTTAGATACTCGCCGACTAGTTCGCCAAGCCGAAACGGTAGCTCTCCGTTGCCGCAGTTTTTTAGATTTTTAAGCTCGCTTTTGCTCTCGTCTAAAATTTCGCGGCAGAGCTCACCTAGCGCATAGCTCTGCTCCGCCTCGCTAAACTCGCTTTTAAATTTATGCACCGCGCCCTTTAGATGCGCGTTTGCTCGCTTTTTTAGCCCCACATCGTAGAGCCTTAGGTACTCGCAGAGTTAAAATTTAGCCGGCCAAAAGCGTCCGTTTGCATTTAGTTCCTTTAGAAGCGTAAATTTAGCGAGTAAAAACAACAACCTCGCCGCACTCAAGCGCGACCCGCCGCCCCCATAGATACAACCGACGCTTGCCCATAAATTTGAGCAAATTACAAAATATCCCTCTGCCCTTTTGCGTTCATCGGACTTAGCACGCCCATTTGCTCCATCTGTTCGATGATCGTAGCTGCGCGGTTGTAGCCGATTTTTAGGCGGCGTTGCAGGTAGCTGATCGAGGTTTTTTGCTCGCTTAGCACGATCTCTTTGGCCTCTTCGTAGAGCTCGTCTAGCTCGCCTGCTACGGCGCCGGAGCCTGCGCCCGCACCGCCGCTAGCGCCATCCTCGGCTAAAAATCTCTCGTCGTAGACCACTTCTTGCTGCGCTTTTAGGAAATTTACGATCGTGTCGATCTCTTTCTCGCTAGCAAACGGCGCGTGCAGCCTGATGACGCCCGGGCTTCCCGGAGGCGTAAATAGCATATCGCCGCGCCCTAGCAGGCTCTCCGCACCCATTTGATCCAGGATCACCTTGCTGTCGATGCGCTGGCCGACGCGGTAGCTGATACGGCTAGGCAAATTTGCCTTTATGAGCCCCGTTACGACGTCTACGCTCGGGCGCTGGGTGGCTACGATGAGATGTATGCCGCTAGCTCTGGCCATCTGAGCTAGACGTCCGATATATAGCTCTACGTCCTTGCCGCTAGTCATCATGAGATCAGCCAGCTCGTCGATGATCACGACGATGTACGGGAACTGCTCGCCGCACTCCTCCTTCATTTTTTCGTTGTAGCTTTCGATATTTTTGGTGCGCGTGTGGCTCATGATCTGGTAGCGGCGCTCCATCTCGGCGACCATGTTTGATAGCGCGGTTATAGCCTGCTTAGCCTGCGTGATGACGGGCGTGAGTAGGTGTGGGATATCGTTATAGATACTAAACTCGAGCATCTTAGGATCTATCATCATCAGGCGCAGCGTCTGCGGGCTGTTGCGATATAGCAGACTTAGCAGCATTGCATTTATACCTACGCTCTTGCCAGATCCCGTCGTGCCCGCGATTAGCAGGTGAGGCAGCTTTTTTAGATCGGTGACAAAGGGCGCACCGACGATATCCTTGCCTAGCGCGATAGTTAGCGGACTGCTCGAGTTTTTGAAAACCTCGCTATCTAAAATTTCTTTTAGGTATACGGTCTCGATATTTTTGTTCGGAACCTCGATGCCTACGACGTCTTTGCCCGGTATCGGCGCCTGGATGCGGATAGTCTGAGCGCGCAGAGCCATCGCGAGGTCGTCTTGCAGGGTTAAAATTTTACTCACCTTGATATGCGGCGCCTGACGAAACTCAAACGTCGTAACGATCGGACCCGTATATGTGCGCACGACGTCGCCGTCTATTTTAAATTTGCGCAGTTTATCGAGCAGATCGGAGATCTTTTGATCAATCTCGGCTTCGTTTACGCTGTTTGATCTTTTAGGCGGATCGGCTAAAAATTTAAGCGGCGGCAACGCAAAATCCTTAGGCTTTTCGACCTTGCCTTTTTCCATTTGTTCGAGTAGTTTTTTGTTTTCGGCGACTTCGTTTAGGATCTCGACGCCGCTTATCGTGACCGTACTTTTTTCTTCTAAATTTAACCCGACCTCATCCTGCGCTTCGTCTTCATCGTCTTGGCTATCTTCGTCCTCTAGCTCTTCACCGTTTTCCTCGCTCAAATTTGACTCGCTTTGAGCTTTAGGCTTTTTGATTTGCCTAGGCTTTTTTTGCGATTTTGGTTTAACATCGCCCATATTTTCAAATTTATCCTCATTGGAGCTGGGCTCGACGAAAGCCTTTTTTAGGATAGCTATGATGTTGTCCTGTGCGATGAGACCAAAGCTCAGCACAAAAAGCATCACGATAAAGACCCACATGCCTATCACGCCGGCGACGTCTTTTAGCGCCTCGTTTACGGTGTTTGCAACCAGTCCGCCGTAGTTAGCGTCCGCGCCTGATTGAAACATCAAAAACGCCAAAAACAGCAGCGCCGCTCCAAGCGCGATCTGGGCAAATTCGGCGTTAAAGCCGTTAAAATATTTGTAAATATAATACGCAAAAAATATAAAAACAAAAGGATAAACGTAAGCTATAAAGCCGAAAAGCTTGAAGTTCCAAAGCCCGATCGCATTGCCGAAGCTACCGACGAAATTTGCCGCAGGCGCGATGGTAGCGATCCCGAAAAATATCAAAAAACAAACGACTACGACTAAAACCGATTCTCTTAAAATGGCGCGTCCTTTTAAATTTAGTAAATTTAAATTTGCGAGAGAGCTAAAATTGAGCTAAATTTATCAAATTTGACCCCACTTTTGCTCCGCCCGCTTTGATAACGAAACTTTAATAAAACGGTAGATTATAGCGAGTTTTTACATATAGTTTAATAACGAGAGCTGATTTATCTTCGCCACAGACTGCAACATCGCCTGATACGACATCATTTTTTGCATGAGATTCATATAGGTCTCGCCATAGTCGGCGTTTGTGATGTCGGCTTTGACGGTTTTTACGTTTACCTCCATGATGCTAGCGCGAGTGTTGGTGTCCGCTAGCGCCGCGCTTTGAGCGCCTACCTTGGTGTGGATTTTACTCACGTGATCGGCGATGTGGTCTATCCTCTCGATCGCGCCTTGGATGCCGGAGTTTCGCGGATGTTCACCCTCGCTATCGGCGCGGTACTGACCGCTCCTAACGGCCTCTATCATCCTATCTAAGTCATCAAAAATATCCACGCTCGGGCTATCTATCTCAACGCCGTTGTTTGCCGAAAAGCTCCACAGCGAGCCATCTCCTTGCTTGGTCGCAGGCGTTGTGCCGGTGCTATCTCCCGCAAATTTATCGACATTTCTATTGTCGTAGATACCGACTTTTATCGGAGTGACGGCATTTTGCTTGTCGGTTACCTTTATGCGGCCGCGGTGATCCATATTTGCCTCGACGCTGCCTTGCGAATTTGCGATGGCTTGTTTATAGGCGTTAAATGTATTACCGGCGGGCATACTATCGCTAGCAACCATACCGATGATATCGTTTAACTGCCTAAAGGTCATATCTTTTGACTGTGTTTCTCTGCCCTCGGTCGTCGGCGGGTTTGTGGTGTCGTTATAAAAACTATCCCAAACCGGTCCGTTATAATGAGTTACGGGTGCGATTGGATTGCCGTTGTTATCAGTTACTTGCGCTATATTAACCGTAGCATTTCCCGATGTAGCCGGAGGCGTAGGCGCGCCAAATTTAATGAGCACATCATAGGTGGATCCGCTTTTTGATTTTATTTGCATTTGTAGCTCTTGGCCGTTTATGTTATATTTATCTCGCTCTTTGTCGTATAAATTCTTTGCGCCAACCACTTGACTTAATGTCGTGTTATCGTCGGCAAATTTACCGCTACCGCGCTCTACTTGTGATACTGTGCCTACTAGATTTCTACCCTCTTGTTTAAAGTTAATCTTGTCGTAGTCATAGGCATTTGTAACGGCGCCACCTAGATCTTCGTATTTACTTTTAACGAATTCCGTGATTTCATAGTCATCGGGATTTGCTCGCACCCTAGCTTCGAGCGAATTTGCGGGGTTGCCGCCCGTGAGATTGGTAATGTTATTAAACGCATTTGAGGCTGCATTGATATTTGCCACAGTCAAATCTCCTGCATTTGCCACCTTTTTCGTCGCCGCTATCATGTGAAAATCAATAACCTGATTGCCCTTACTTAGGTCTTTTACGTTGATTTGACCTTGGTTGTTTATCGTTACTTCCACGACTTTGTTGGTCGGAGTGTTGCCGTACTCAGTACCGATTTTTTCTAGCAAGTCGTTTATCGAAGCGTCCGAAGTCATCTTAAATTTACTCGTAAAGCTCGTACCGTTTGGCTTTTTGCCCTGCAAGAAAAAGGTCGTATCCTGAAACTGCCTAACGCCCGTACCCGTGAAATCTTGATTGGTTAGAGTTTTTTCGTCTTTTACGTATTTAAAGCCGATCAGGTCGCGCATTTTATGCTCGCTATCGATGTAAACAGTCTTGTTTCTATCGTCTAAATTTTGCGCTTTTAGCATCGTGTTGGAGGTAACTTTTTTATTATAATCGCCGTCCTTGCCCAAAAATAGCTCCTGCCCGTTTTGGTTGTAGGTCAAATTTACCTGAGCTCCGCCTACCGTTTTCATCGCTTGCGCATTACCATAATACTCGTTCGTGTCGCCGTTTACAGGCTTTGTATTTATTGCGCTTCCGGAAAATAAAAACTGCCCGTTGATTGAAGTATTTGCAATATTTACCAAGTGATTTTTGATACCCTGAAGGTCGTTTGCGATGGCTTCGCGCGATGTTTTAGAGTGGATTTCGTTTGCGCCTTGAACCAGCTTTGTTTTAAAGCTCTCAAGCTGCTGCTTAAATTCACCCAAAGCCTTGTCGGTGTTTTTTGAAAAGTGCTGCGCTTTTGAAGTCGCCGTTTGCACCTGCTCAAGCGTCGCAACCTCGTAATCAAGCCTCATGCCGTCGTTATAGACGCTACTGTCCTCGAAAGAATTTTGGATTTTTAGACCGGTTGACATTTGATTATTTAGCTTGTAAAGCGCTTTCATATTAGTCTGATAGTCGTAGTTATTCATAAATTTCATCAGCTGATTCGTCATTCTCATTGAGTTTTTCCTTAAATTTAATCAAGCTCTTACAAGCAAATAAAGTTCCACTCGCTATATCCTGTCTCTTATACACATCTCCGAGCCCACGAGACTAGCGCTCATCT
>CAUUAH010000021.1:0-15585 GCA_963542985.1 uncultured Campylobacter sp.
TACACGCGTAAGATCGTCGGCAGCGTCAGATGTGTATAAGAGACAGGGCGATAGGGTGTTTAATACGCTTTAAATTTGACGAACTCGGACGAGCAAATTTAGCTTAATTATGCCGTAAATTTGACCGAATTTAACTGCGATCTATGCGGTTAAATTCGGCTTTTTCGAGTCAAATTTGACGCAAATTTACTCTCGTCTTTACGTCGCTAAGTTATCAAATTTGGATTTTGTCCATACAAATTTGACATCAAATTTTCCGCCGAAGCAAGCGCTTCAAATTTATTCCAAAAGGTCTTTTTTGAACAAACAACTTATTAGAAACGTCATCTTGCCGCTGGCTGTTTTGCTGCTCGCGGCGCTGTTTAAATTTATCATCCCGGATAATTCGGCTGCCCCGAAACAAAATCAGCCGCAAAGCGAATTTAGAGGAAACGGCGCAGGCAAAAACGTAGCCGCCGCGCCTACCACAAATATCGTAAAAGACGGCATCTACACCTCAAAAGACGAGGTTGCGGCGTATATTTATAAATTCGGCGAGCTGCCGCAAAACTTCATCACCAAAAAAGAGGCGATCGCGCTCGGATGGGACGCTAAAAGCGGCAACCTATGGCAAGTCACGGACAAAAAAAGCATCGGCGGCGACCGCTTTTCAAATAGAGAAAAAAAGCTGCCCGAGGCTAGCGGGCGCAAGTGGTTTGAGTGCGATATCGGATACCGCGGAGGGCGACGCGGAGCCGAGCGTATCGTGTTTTCTAGCGACGGGCTGATCTACTACACGCCAGATCATTATGAGAACTTTTATCTACTTTTTGATCGGAGACAGCAGTGAAAACCATAACTCTAAACGGTACAAAAATGCGCGAGAAAACGGCGGCCTTTGAGTATCTGGCGCGAAAATTCGGACTTGATCCCGACGTAAAAAACCTCGACGCGCTTTACGACGCTCTGGGCGAGATAAACGAACCAACGCAGATAAATCTAAAAAACCGCGCCGCTCTTAGCGCACTTGGCGACTATGCGGACGATCTAATCGCCGCTTTTACCGATCTAGCGGAGGAAAACGAGCGCGTAAAATTTGAGATTTTGTCTTGAGTTTTTTCTTTTTGTGCGGTAAATTTTAGGTTAAATTTGCGGTTTTAGGCGTCGTGGCTTTTAAAATTTAACTATCTAAAGTTCGTATGCGGTAAAATTTAAGAGTGTTTATAGCGATACGGATCGCGGCTTAAGAGCAAGTCAAATTTATCCCACACATAGCCTCCTACTCGCAAAAAGACATCAAATTTATTTCCGTCTATTTTACGCGACGTTACCGCTCGCCTTAACCCGTTTTTAGGCTTTTGATGATATAATTTCTCAAAAATAAGACTTTTGCGTTTTGAGGCGAGGTTTAAAAATCAGCAAATTTAATCAGCTTAAATTTAACGCCTACAAAGCGCAAATGCTCTAAAATTTACCAAAAAAGGAGCCAAAATGAAAACGCTAGTAGTTTTATCCCATCCAAATTTCGCCGCCTCTCGCTTAAATAAGGCGCTGGCAAACGCCGCTAAAAGCGCAGGCGCCGAGGTTCGCCACCTGGAGGGACTATATGGCACCGATGCCCTAAAAATCGATGTCGCAGCAGAGCAGGAGGCGTTTTTGCGCGCCGATCGCATTGTGTTTTTGTTCCCGATGATGGGCTTTAACGTGCCCTCCATGCTAAAGGCCTACATCGACTACGTGCTCAGCCGCGGCTTTGCCTACGGCGAGGGCGCGAAGATCGCTGGCAAACAGCTGCAAATCGCCGTGAGCGCGGGCGGCGGGCTAGGCGAATACTCCAAGCACGGCGCGATCAAATTTAGCCTAAACGAGATTTTGCTGCCGCTTCAGTGCTGCGCGGACTTTTGCGAGCTCGTTTACGGGCGCATCTTTGCTAGCTGCGGCGTGGAGCCGGGCGTGCCTGATAGCGCGATAGAGGCGCACGCAGCGAGATTTACGAAGCTCTTAAACGACGAGCTTGAAGAGCACGAATATCAAATTTAACAAAGCAAAATAGCGTGCTCGCGGACCCAAATTTGCGTTTCTAGCGGCGATTTTCCGTGCGGAGTCGCCGCTTTTTCAAATTTAACCGTGTAAAATGTCGGCTTAGGGCCCAAACTATTCGAGCTACTAGGTGTATCGCGGTATTCGCGCTATAGTCTTTGCAGGGGGGGCGAGCGAGATTTTCGCTTCTTGCTAGGGGTGGTCCAGACTTCCGCCTTTATAGTGCGTTGCTTTGGTGTAGGCGTATTTTACGGCGCGGATTGGTCAAATTTGCGTTATCGCACCAAGGCTCGCGACCGTATCTTTTGTCGCGGGCGACGATTTTGGTTTTATGAAATTTATTTTTACGCATTAGGATTTGGCTTTAAATTTTGGTCGTTTTAAAATGGCGCAAATCCTTATAAATTCGGAGTTTTTATGATTTTTGGCAAGATTGATTATCTAAATTTGCTTCCTTTTCACGTATTTTTAAAGCGCTCGCGCCTAAGCTCGCAGGATAAAAAAATCATCGAATTTAAAAAAGGGGTGCCTAGCAAACTAAACCGCGACCTGTGCTGCCGCATGATCGATGCCGCCGTGATATCAAGCATCGAAAGCGGCAAAAAACGCTACAAAAAGGTGAGCCTGGGCATCGTCGCAAAAGGCGACGTCAAAAGCGTGCTCGTGCGAAAGGGCACCGCCGCGCGTCCCGACCCTGCGTCTGCTAGCTCAAACGCGCTAGCCGAAGTACTGGGGCTTGAGGGCGAGGTGCTCATCGGCGACCGCGCGCTAAAGGCGTATCTGCGGGAGGGCGAGGATGTGTTTTACGATATGGGGCGGGCGTGGCGCGAGCGGACGGGCTTGCCGTTTGTTTTCGGGCGATTTTCCTGCGTGAAGGGGCGCGGCGCGTATGAGCGGCTAGCGCGCGAGTTTTTGCGAGCAAATGTCAAAATCCCAAACTATATCCTCGCCAAATATGCCCAAACTAGGGGCATCAGCGCAGATGATATCAAATGGTATCTCAAATTTATCAGCTACGAAATCGGCGCGAAAGAGCAAAAGGCGCTGCGGATATTTTTCAAAGAAGTGCGAAAAAACGGGCGGACGGCAAAGCTTTTGTCACGAGGCGAGCGGTAAGCGCAAATTTACTCTAGCGCGCTACTTTTAAAATTTGCCTTTTTATCTCGGGCGACTTTCGCAGTCGCTTCAAATGCCGTATTTTAGAGCTGAATCCGCCGCACAACGCTAAATTTAACCTCGCTAAGCGGCGATCGCGTTTTATAGATGCTATAAAATTTGACGGGCAAATTTGCGGTCGTTCTCATCAAATTTGCCCGCTTAAATTTACGCCCGCCGCGAGCTCAAATTTATCTTTAGGCTTTGTCTTTGCGCCGAGATTATTTTACTTCAAATTTGAGCTTGAACTAGATTTACTTCGGTTGTTATCCACGTAAATCACCTTGGTCGGGTCGTTTTTGGTTTTATATATAAACCATCTTATTTCATATTGCCTTTTTTCTTCATTTGCCCATACTATAAAAGCTCTTGCATCTTTAAACGTTGCATTTTCGTCGGGACAGTGTTGTTTGTAGAAATTTATATCTTTGTCAAATTCTTCTATCATTTTTGGATCTATCGGCTTTGGTTTGTATTGTAAAAGACCTTCATGATATAGGCACTCTGTACATAAGTGCTTATATTTCTTGTTTTTGCGTAACCTCTCTTCGCCTTCTTTGTCTCTGCCCTTGTTCATCTCATAGATGTATTTTTCTTTTGCTTCCGTAAAAGATTTTAAGTTATCATTGCACACTTTATACGCCTCCTTTAGTTGCTCTTTATTTGGAGCGTTAGGGAGGTCGTATTTTATAAAAACTTCAAGCATTGATTCGTAGTCTTCATAGTCATCTAGGATAGCCCAGGCGCTTAGCTGCAATGGTCTATTTTTCTCTTCGTCTTTTATGCCTTGTAGTCCGCTTCCCATTTCAAACTCTTTGGGTTTATATCCCGTGCTTAGCATTAGTTCTGCCATTTGGGATAGCTTTTTTGAAACTACGTATTTAAACGGCTCAACTTTATCTTTCGTGCATCTCTCGACGCAGGCCGGATTATTTATGTCGGTATCGGGGTATTTTGGATCGACTTTATAGTTTATTGTTATGTTGTCGTCGTCTATCGTGAGCGTTGATATCCATTCGTAGTTATCTTTCGAGTCGAGTATAAAATAAGCCACATACTCCACCTCTTCAAATTTAACCCCTTTTTCTAGTAATATCTTAGCCGTATCGAGGGAGTTTAGCATAATAGCATAAGCCATAGGAGACAAGCCGAATCTATCTTTAGCCCTGATACCCGCCCCTAAATTTAATAAAGCATTAAAGGTATTTACATCGTTTCTAAAAGAGCTGTACATCAGCGGAGTTCTTTTGTCCCTCATCTCTACGTCGGCGGTTAGGTTGTTGTCTTTGATAAATTTAACTACGAAGTTGGTATCTTTTTTGTCAAGAGCGGCCCTTAAAGGTACTAGCGTAGCGTTTTTCTCTTTATCGCAAACGATATCTGCGCACCTAAAACCAAAGTCGTCTATCTCCTCTTGCGTTACGTATTTGGCTAGCTCGGAGTTTGGGTCTATCTTAGTATCGGGAGTGACGGTAAAACCAGTCGGCATAGAGCCTGATCCAAATTTATCAAATTTAACTCCCAAAAACGAAAGATAAAAGAGGATAGCGGCAAAGGCTGCGAGTGTGAATATAAATTTAAAAAAGCTTTGCAAATTTGATCCTTTTGCTCGTGACTAAATTTACGAAATATTAGCCAAAGGACAGTTAAATTTGAGTGAAATTTAAAAAATGCGGGAGTAAATTTGGGCGGGTTAAAGAGGCTAAAAAATCGCGCCGAAAACGGACGGGTTTATCTGGCTAAATTTAAAGCGCAAATTTGACGAGAAACGGCCGCGCGGGCGATCCCGCCTGGTCAAATTTGCCTGCCGGCACGAGCCTAGCAAGCAAATTTAAGCGCGCAAGCCTCAGTCGTCGAACTCTTGCGAGATGACGGGCGAGAACTCCTCCCAGCGGAGTTTTGTTTTGGCCGTAGGCATCTTGCTTTGAAACGGTTCTTTTTTCATCGAGGCTACCGCCGCGCTGTCGCCGATCGGCGCGGGAGGTGCCTCTACGCCTAGCACCGCGCGCTCAAGATCGATAAAATCGCGCAAGATAACCGCGTAAGAGGCGAAAAAGTCGGCATTTTTGTGAGCGGATAAAAATTTGATAAACTCGTCGATAAATTTGTTTGTAACGTCCGTAAATAGCTTGCTGCTGATATTTGCCGCGCCGGCTATCTCGTCGCGTAAAAAGGTCGCCGTAGCTAAAAATATAAATCCGACGTAGTCCTCGCTGTCCTTGCAGACCTCTTTATCTCGGCGATACGGGCTTAGCTTCAGACACTCGATCACGCGCAGCCTAGCCGCGCCGTCGTCGCGCCCGTCCTCGTAAAACGAGGCGTTTAGTGGGATGTTGGAATAAGAAAAGTCAAAAAGCACGTCGTTTTGCTCTCTGGCGAATTTCTCGAAGTCGAATTTAGCCAAATTTGCAAAAGCAGCCTCGCTTTGAGGCGTAACCGGGCTAGTCACTAGGTAGGCTAGCTGCTCGCGCCAGCGGTCAAATTTACCGCCGTGCTCGTGAAAAAACAGCGGATAGGCCAAAAACTCGTAAAAATACGCGCGCGCCTTGGTTAAGTTATTATCCATTTAAAACCTCTTCTTTCATTTGATCCATTTGCGCTTTTATCATTACTTTGGCTTTGCAGTCCGAGCAGCAATAAAGCGTCTTTAGCTTGGCTTTGTCGCCGTTAAATTTAGGCGCCATGATCGCGGCGATCTTCTCGACGGCCTTTTTGGTCGCAAACTCCTTGCCGCACTCGATACAGGCGAACAGCTCGTCTCTGGCTAGCTCGCTAAAGGTAAAGAAACTAGGCTCCAGGTCGATCTTGCCGGGGCGTAAAAATATCGTGTCTTTTTCCGCGCAGCTAAGCTCGCAGTATCCGCACGCGGTGCAGACGCTCGGGTTAAAGACGATGGAGTTTGTTTTCTTGTCCGCAACTAGTGCAGCGACGTTGCACGCTCCCACGCAGCTTAGGCACAGCGTGCAGGTGTCTTGATTTATCTCGACGCGGCCGTATCTGATGAGCTCGGTGGTGCTAACGGAGCCTAAATTTTGATCTCCAACTAGCCACTCTAGGCGTTTGGCGAAAATCTCGCGCTTAGGCAGTGCGTACTCGGCGATGGAGTGCTGCGAGCCCTCGATAAATTTAGCCTGAGATAGGGCGCTTTTTAGCTTGTCTTCGTTCTGCGCTACTAGGACGGCTTTTTCGTTAAATTTAAGCTCGTAAATTTGATTTACGATATCCACCGCGTCTTTGGTGCCTTTGCCGATATTTTTCTCGTAGATCACGACCTGCGCGCCGCTTTCTTGAAGCAACCCGAGCAGATGCGTCTCGCTCAAAAATCTCTCGCCGCTAATGGCAAAAGGAAGCACGTTTGCGGGTAAATTTACGCTTAGATTTTCTAAATTTGCCTTTGCGGGTACGACGAGGGCGATCCGGCCGCGGTAGAGTTTGGCTATCTGGGCGAATGAATTTCGCGGCATATCGGAGTAGTCAAGCGCGCCGCTAGGGCAGACGCTAACGCAGCCGCCGCAGTTTACGCAGTCGATGTGGGAGAAAACTAGGTGCTTAGTTTCGTCCTCTTTTAGGATCGCTACCGTAGGGCAGGCCTCGACGCATCTGCCGCAGATCTCGTGTCTGCGCTCGTGATACTGGCAGATCGTGGAGTCGTAGTGGACGTGGCTTTTAAATTTAAATTTCGGGCTTTGCGCGTCTAGCAGCGAGGCGATTTCCTCGTCGCTTTTGCCCGCGATCTCGTAGCAGCCGCTTTGCTTTAGCATGTATTCGCGCGCGTTTTCGACGAGGAAAAAGTCGCAATCCACCTCAAACTCGCCGTCGGGACGCAAAACTAGCACGCTTAGCTCGCCTGCGGCTCCGTAGATAAATTTGATCTCAAAATGCGTCAGCTCGATGGTTTTAAAGCCTTTTTCTTTAAGCAAATTCGCCAAATTTTCGCGGCCGCCATTGCTAACGATAACGACGTTTTTGCCGACGGGTTTTTCGTAGTCGATGTCGCGCGCTAGGTCAAAGACGCTGGCTCTTGCCTCATAAAGCAAAAGCGTGTTTTTGGCTTTATCCAGCACCGAGTCTGCGGTGTTTTTTAGATAAAAATTTATCTCCGGCGCTACGACGCTTGCCTTTAGTTTGGGCGAATTTGATACGAGATACTCGCCTTCGCCGTTTATCTCGATCTGCTCGTTTAGCATCAAATTCTCGTCAAAATCGTTGTAAAAACCGAATTCTTTCATGATTTTCTCCCCGCGCTACGCGTTATCAAAATTGAGCGCATTTTAATACTAAAGGCATTAATAGGCTCTGAAATTTTACATTTATTTTTTTTAATAAGATTAGATTTATCCAAATTTATGCTAAAATCGCGCTCGGTAACACAAATTTACTAGGAGCGAATTTGAACGAACTACGAAAACTCCCGCAGATAGATAAATTTATAAAAAACGAACGATTTTTCGGGCTTGATACGAGCTTGCTGACTAAGGTCGCTAGGGCCGAGCTTGAGAGCCTGCGCGCTCAAATTTTAGGCGGACAAAACTGCCCGGGGCTTGACGCCATCGTCCAAAACACGCTCGCAAGGTACGAAAAGGCGTCGAATTTGAGCCTGCGCAGCCTAATAAACGCAACCGGCGTCATCATCCACACAAACCTCGGCCGCAGCGCGATCGATCCTGAAATTTTACGCCGAGCCGAGCCTGTTATCACGGGGTATTCAAATTTAGAGTACAGCGTCGAAAAGGGCGGCCGCTCAAACCGCTACGGCTACGTGGGCGGGCTGCTCGCGGAGCTTTTCGGTTTTGAGGACGCCGTCATAGTAAATAACAATGCAAGCGCCGTGTTTTTGGTGCTAAACACCTTCTCAAAAGGCGGCGAAGTCATCATCAGCAGAGGCGAGCTAGTCGAGATCGGCGGGAGCTTTCGCGTACCAGAAGTCATGGCAAACTCGGGCGCGATCCTGCGCGAAGTGGGCACGACGAATAAAACCAACCTACGCGACTACGAGGACGCGATAAACGAAAACTCGAAGCTGATCTTAAAGGTGCATAGGTCAAATTTCGATATCGTTGGCTTTAGCGAGGACGTAGCGATGCCGGATCTTAGCGCGCTGGCGAGGGAGCGAAATCTCATTGATTATTTTGATCTTGGCGGCGGATTTTACGGCGAGCTACCCTACGGCCTAGAGCGCAACGAGCCCAATCTAAAAAACCTAAAAGACGCCTCGCTCGTTAGCTTTAGCGGCGATAAGCTCTTTGGCTCCGTGCAATGCGGCATAATCCTAGGTAAACGTGAGCTCATCGCAAAACTAAAGAAAAATCAGCTGCTAAGAATGCTGCGCGTGGATAAGGTGATCATCTCGCTACTGGCTGAAAGCGTCAAAGCCTACGCAAACCGCGAATTTGAGCTTATCACGACGATAAAGCAGCTATATAAAAGCGTGGAAGAGCTAGAAAATACGGCAAATTTCATAAACTCGCAGCTAAAAACTCCGCTTGAAATCGTGCGAACGACGACCTTCGTAGGAGGCGGCACGATGCCAAACAAACGCATACCTAGCGTCGCGCTGGCCGTCAAAGGAAACGCGAACGAAAACGAGGCTAAATTTAGGAAAAATCTCGTGATCGGCCGCATCGAGGAGGGTAAATTTTTGCTCGATCTTCGCAGCGTACTGGATGCGGATGTACAAAATTTGATAGAAAAAATCAACGAAACGGATGAAAAATGAGCTTAATAATAGGAACGGCCGGGCATATCGACCACGGTAAAACGGCGCTGATAAAGGAGCTAAACGGCTTTGAGGGCGACAGGCTAGAGGAGGAGCAAAAGCGCGGGATCACGATTGATCTTAGCTTTTCAAATTTGAGCAAAAACGGCGAAAATATCGCATTTATCGACGTGCCGGGGCATGAAAATTTGATCAAAACGATGATCAGCGGCGCGTACGGATTTGACGCGTGCCTATTCGTCGTGGCGGCAAACGACGGACTTATGCCGCAGTCTTTGGAGCATTTGGAAGTTTTAAATATCCTTGGAGTACGCTCGCTCATCGTCGCGCTAACTAAATGCGACCTAGCTAGCGCGGAGCTAATAGAACAGCGAAAAAACGAAATTTACTCCGCCGCGCAAAACTACAAAAATCTGCAAATTTTAGAGATTTTCCCGGTTAGCATTAAAGATAGCGCGAGTATGGACGAACTGCGAAATTATCTTTTCACGCTAAAGGCGGCTAACCGCGAGCAAGAGGGCGTTTTTAGATATTACATCGACCGCGTTTTTAGCCTAAAAGGTATCGGAAACGTAGTCACGGGCACCGTGATAGAGGGCAGCGTGACGAAAAACGAGAAGCTGTTTAACTACGACGCTGGCAAAGAGGTGCAGGTGCGAAGCGTGCAGAGCCATGACACCTTCGTCGACCGCGCAGGAGTTAGCAGCCGCGTGGCGCTAAATTTGACGGGTATCGAGCTAAACGATCTAAAAAAAGGCCAACTGCTTAGTAAAAAGGGCTTTTTTAGGGGATTTCGCGAGATAGACGCGATCGTTTTTGCACGCGAGCTAACGCACGGCGAGAATGTGACGTTTTGCGTCGGCGCAAAGGCCGCGCCGGCAAAAGCGCTCGTTCTTAGCGAAAAAGATGGCGGGATATTTGCGACGTTTAAATTTGAAAGGGATATGTTTTTAAAATTTGACGAACCCTTCGTGCTCATCGCAAACGGTCGCGTCATAGGCGGCGGCAGGGTGCTAAACGCCGTGAGCGAACCGATGAAAAAATCAAGTAAAATTTCGTTTTTAAACTCGCTGCTTAAAAAGGACTTCGTAAGCGCCTTCGCGATGCTAAAAGATACGCATAAAAACGGCTTTGGTATCATCTCGGCCTATCAGCGCTTCGGGCTAAATCACGAGGAGGCCGTCGCTATCGCCAAACAAACGCCAAACGTATTCGTCGATGAAAAAGCGCTAAATATCTACGATCTAAGCGCGGTCGATAGGATAAAAAGCGCGGTCAAATTTATGATAGAAAAGAACGAATTTGCGGTGTTTTCGGCTACGAGTATCAGCCTAAAGCTCTCGTGGGCTAGCGAAAATATCGCTCAAAAGGCGCTTGACGAGCTAGAAAGCGCGGGCATGATCGCTAAAAACGACGGCGTCTACACCAAAACGGGCGTGGATATGAGCAAGCTAAAAATCAGGCTTGAGGAGAAAATTTACGAAATTTTGCAAAGCGGAAATTTAGCTCCCCTGGCGCCCTATAACATCTACGACGAGCTTGAGATAGACCGAGTTAGCGGCGATAACGCGCTAAAAAAGCTAACGGGCATCGGCCGCGTGGTTAGGCTCGCGCATAATCTTTTCGTAACGTCAAAAGCCCTAAACGAGGCGCTTGCCAAACTAAAAGCCGTCATCGCCGCGCAAGGATTCGTAAACGTAACGAACGCGAAAGAGGCGTTAAATTTGAGCAGAAAATACATAATCGCCTACCTAGAGCAACTCGATCTGGATCCCAATATCGTAAAAAACGGTACGGATAGAGTTTTAAAAGCGTGATTTTTTATCTATTTATAAAAAGCTAATATAATCCGCGCAAATTTTTAAAAAGGAATGAAATGAAAAAAATGGTTTTGTCGCTAATGGCGGCCTCTGCGATGTTTGCGGCGTCAAACGAGCAAGTAGTCGGTTTTTACTCGCAGATGGTCGGCGAGGGCGTGAAAGTAAACGTAACCGAGCGCAAGCCCGTGGTTGACGGCATCGAAGCGGTCGTGGTAAATTTGAGCAACGGTCAAGTAAGCCAAGACGAGGTTATCTTTACTAAAGGCGACCTGCTTTTTCCCGATATCATCGACTTAAAGGCGCAAAAAGCCTACATGCAAGAGATAAAAAAGGAAATAGCGGCGAAAAACATCTCAAAAGTATATAAAAGCGAGCAAAAAGAAAACATCATCACTCTAGGAAACGACTCTAAAAAGCCGACTATCGTGATGTTTTCGGATCCTGAGTGCCCGTACTGCCGCCTAGAGCTTGAAAAGATCGAAGCGACGCTAAAAGAAAGCAACGTAAAGCTAATCTTAACTCCGGTTCACGACGTTTCGTCTTTGCAAAAGAGCTTTTTGATATATAAAGACGCAGCAAGCGCGAAAACCGATAGCGACAAGATCAAAATTTTACGAAAATATTTCGCGGACGACTATAAGGTAGCAGGGGGCGCCGTTAGCGACGCGGATGTTAAAGCGATGGATAATTTAAGACAAAAATACTCCGCCGCTGGCGTTCGCTCCGTGCCTTTTATAGTAAATTTAAGCGACCTACAAAAATAATCACTAACGCAAATTTGAGCTAAATTTACTAGATTTAGCTCAAAAGCCCCTAAATTTTTATAAAGTATACTTTTATAACTTGATATGTAGTATTGAAATTTAAGCTAAATTTTAGGTTTCCTTAACTATTTATTAAGTTTAATAATTAATCTAATATTTTTACTTCATTTATTCTCAAAATATGCTAAATTTGCACAGTGATATTTTAAAATATGCAAGTGCCCTAAAATACGCGCCTGTAAGGCGCACTACGCCTAGGAAATATGCAAAATTTGAACAATATCTTTCTAAAAACGTCTCAAAAATTTCAAATTTGGGATTAATAAGGAGAAAACATGCAAGGATCAAGACGAGATTTTCTCAAAAAATCTCTGAAGGTCGGCGCGGTAGGCGGAACCGTATTGGCCACTGCAGCTATCGCAAAACCGACTAGCGACGAGCTTGCTCCTGACGACAACGGCGTAGTTGTCGGCAAGTCGAGCAAAAAAGAGGTGCTTTACAAAAAAAGCAAAGAGTGGGAATACTACTATAAGATCGCTTACTAAGGGAGAAAACCATGAGTGATTCACGCATAGGAAGACGCTCGTTTTTGAAGCTTGCCGCTCTTGGTGCCGGTAGCACGATGGCATTTGGCGAAAACGAGACGTTTAGAAAGGCAACCAACGAGGAGATAAAAAATCCTTACGAAGGTTCAAAAAAGGTTAGAACGATTTGTTCTATTTGTTCGGCGGGTTGCGGTATAGAAGCCGAGGTAAAAGACGGAGTATGGGTACGCCAAGATATGGCTATGTATCACCCGATCTCTCAGGGTTCGCACTGCTCTAAGGGAATCGATCAGATCGACCTTACGAAATCAAAACAACGCATCAAATTTCCGATGAAAAAAGTAAACGGAAAATGGGAGCGCATCAGCTGGGAACAGGCCGTAAACGAAATCGGCGATAAGATGCTACAAATCCGTAAAGAAGACGGTCCTGATAGCGTAGTTTTCTTGGGTTCGGCTAAATTTAACAACGAGCAAAGTTATTATTTTCGCAAATTTGCGGCGTTTTGGGGTACAAACAGCAACGATCACGTAGCACGCATTTGACATAGCGCAACAGTCGCCGGTGTGGCGAATACTTGGGGTTATGGCGCGATGACGAATCACTTCGGAGATATGACGGCAAATTCAAAAGCGATCTTTTGTATCGGTGCGAATTCGGCTGTAGCAAATCCCGTCGGCGGAATGAAGCATATGTTGCAAGCCAAAGATAGAAACAACGCAAAATTAATCGTAGCGGATCCGAATTTTACTAAAACGGCTGCGCACGCGGATCTTTACTTGCGTCAGCGTTCAGGAACGGACGTGGCTCTTATTTACGGACTTATTCACATTATCCTTAAAAACGGCTGGGAAGATAAAGAATTTTTAGAAAACAGAACCTACGGTATCGAAGAGGTTAGAAAAGAGGCCGAACACTGGACTCCCGAGCTTACTTCGGACGTTACCGGCGTACCGGTAGATAGACTCATAGAGGCTGCTAATATAATGGCGCATACGAAACCGGGAACGGTTATCTGGGCTCTAGGTATCACTCAGCACTCGGTGGGAACGTCAAATACCAGAATTTTACCTATCCTTCAACTAATCCTGGGCAATATGGGTAAACCTGGCGGCGGCTGTAATATCATCCGCGGTCACGATAACGTTCAGGGCTCTACCGATATGGGTAATCTTTCAGACACTCTTCCTATGTATTACGGACTAGGAGACGCCTCGTGGAAATACTACTGCAAAGGCTGGGGCGTTGATTATGACGAGTTTATCAAACGATTTGCGGTTTCGACAAAAGAGCCGAAACAAGGCGGCGCTCCGGTAAAAAATACCGTATTTGAAGAGTATTTTTATCACGATCCGCAAAATCCGGAAGATAGAAACTGGAGAAACGAAAAAGGCTGGTCGCTATCAAAATGGTGGCAAGGCGTTCTAAAAGAGGAAAAGACTTTTACTAGCGGCAAACTTCGCGTTCTTTGGGTTCAAGGAACCGGTATCACCTCTATGGCTCACCTTACAAAAATTCAGCAAGCCGTCGACAAGCTAGATATGCTAGTAGTTGCGGAGCCGTTCGTAAACGAGGTTGCTATCCTTTCAGATAGAAAAGACGGAATTTACGTACTTCCGGTGGCTACTGCGTTTGAAAACGAAGGTCATATAAGCTCGACTAACCGCTCCGGTCAATGGAGAACAAAAGTCGTTGAGCCGCTTTACGAGAGCAAAGCCGACCACGAGGTCATGTTCTTATTTGCTAAAAAATTCGGCTTTTACGACGAGTACGTAAAAGGCATGAAGATGGCGACCGTAAACAACGAGCCAAAACAAGTTAAAGACGACTTCGTGTGGCCTGACGACGCTACAAACGAGATAGCTCGCTTGGGTAAATCTATCGGCTGCACCGGTAGAACGGCCGAGATGTTTAGAAGACATCAGGCCAACTGGCAAAATTTCGACCCTGATACACTAATGGGTATCGGCGGCGACGTAAAAGGCGAATACTACGGTAAGCCTTGGCCGGCATGGGACGAAAAACACCCTGGTACACCGATACTTTATGATATGAGCAAGTCTTACGCAGAGGGCGGTTGCGGATTTAGAAATCGTTTCGGCTTAGAGCATAACGGCGTTAGTCAGCTAGCTAGCGAGGATACGACTTTGGTAGGATCGGACGTAAAAGGCGGCTATCCGCAAATTACCAAAGAAAATATCGAAAAAGTTTTGGGTATAACCTTAACCGAAGAAGAAAAAAGACTGATGGGGGCTACTTGGAGTACGGATCACAGCGGACTTATCTTAGAAAAATGCCGCGAAAAAGGCGTAGTGCCGTTTGGTAACGCAAGGGCTAGAATGATCGTTTGGGAATTCCTAGATCCGATCCCTAAACACCGCGAGCCTATCCACTCTCCGCGCTGGGATTTGGTACAAAAATACCCGACTTTCGACGATCAGGCTAGAAACTTCCGCGTCGAGACGAAATACAAATCCGAGCAGCAAGCAAAAGACTGGAGTAAGGAATTCCCTATCGTATTTAGCACATTGCGCCTAGTAAACCTAAGCGGTGCAGGTATGATAGAGCGAACGAGCAAGTATCTAGCGGCGATCACGCCTGAGATGTTTGCTAACGTCCACCCTGAGCTTGCCCTAAAATACGGTATCCAAGATCGCGATATGATGTGGATCCACTCTCCTCAAGGCACTAAGATCAAGGTTCGCTGCTATCATACTCAGATGGTTACGCCGGATAGAATTTGTATGCCGTATAACTTCGCGGGCGTTATGCAAGGCGTGAGCCTAGAAGACCGCTATCCTGAGGGCACTAAGCCTTATACGATCGGCGAGAGCTTTAATACCGTAACAAACTACGGCTTTGACCCGGTTACTCAAATTTCGGAATTTAACGCCGGACTTTGCAGGATAGAAAAAGCTGACGGAGAGGGCTTTAACACCTTCTTCCACGAATACGGCGAAAATAGAGTCTAAGGAGTAAGAGATGGCAAGAATGAAATTTTTCGTAGACACAAACAGATGTATCAGCTGCTTTGGATGCCAGGTCGCTTGCTCTTCGGCTCACGAGCTCCCTGTTGGGCTCTACCGCCGCAAGGTCATCACACTAAACGACGGTATAGAGGGTAAGGAAGTATCGACTACGATAGCCTGCCAACACTGCACCGACGCTCCTTGCGAGCAGGTGTGTCCGGTTGATTGTTTTTACATCAGAGCCGACGGTATCGTGCTTCACGATAAAAACAAATGTATCGGCTGCGGATACTGCCTATACGCATGTCCTTTCGGCGCGCCGCAGTTCCCTAGAGACGGGGCATTTGGCATCAAAGGCGCTATGGATAAGTGCACGATGTGCGCCGGAGGCCCTGAAGAGACGAACTCTCACGAGGAGCTTCATATGTACGGGCAAAACCGCATCTCAGAGGGCAAAGTCCCTATGTGCGCCGCCGTTTGCGCCACCAACGCGCTACTAGTCGGCGACGCCGCAGACGTGTCAAACGTATATCGCAAACGCGTTATGCTAAGACTGTCTCTTATACACATCTGACGCTGCCGACGATCTTACGCGTG
>CAUUAH010000022.1:0-15570 GCA_963542985.1 uncultured Campylobacter sp.
GGCAGCGTCAGATGTGTATAAGAGACAGGATATAAAGATTTTACGTATAATTTACATTGATTATTTAAGATTTCATCAAATTTATTTCAAAAAGGGAGAAAAAATGGATACTTCGAGGCGAAATTTCTTAAAAGCGTCCACCGCCACAGGCTTGCTTGCGATGACGTATGCGCCGGGCACCCTGGGCGCGGTCGGCGCTAAAGCGCTAGAAAGCGGCGACAGAAGCGTATTTAGCTTTTGCGAGATGTGCTCTTCTCGCTGTCCTATCGAGGCCAAGGTCGTAGACGGCAAAACCGTCTTCATCCAAGGCAATGGCAAGGTAAGCGGCACGGCGACTTCCGTGTGTGCAAGGGGCGGTAGCGGGCACAATCAGCTCTACGATCCGCAGCGCATCGTAAAACCCCTCATCAGAGTAGGCGAGCGCGGCGAAAACAAATGGCGCGAGGCAAGCTGGGACGAGGCGCTTGATCTAGTGGCTAAGAAAATGCTAGAAATCAAGGAAAAATACGGTCCCGAGAGCTTCGTATTTACGGCAAAATCAAGCCAAACGCACAAGCTAATGACGACCTTTGCCAGCGTATACGGCTCGCCTAATTGCTTCTCGCACCTGTCCTGTTGTCCCGTGACCTATCAGATGGTTTGTACGCATATGTACGGAGATGCGAAGCTAAAAAGAGACTTCGCCAACGCAAAATACGTCGTAAATTTCGGGCACAATCTCTTTGAAGGCATCGTCATCGCCGACGCTAAAAAGCTGGCTAAGATGGCTGCGAAAGAAGATACGAAGCTGCTGGTTTTAGATCCACGCTTTAGCGTCGTGGCCTCAAAAGCCGACGAGTGGCTACCCGTAAAACCGGGAACCGATTTGGCCTTCGTTTTGGCGCTCATTCATACGTGGATCAAAAACGACGCCTACGATAAAGAATTTATAGAGAAATTTACGATCGGATTTGACAAAGTCGTAGAAACAACCAAAGACACCACTGCGCAGTGGCAAGAAAATATCACGGGAATACCTGCAAAAACGGTTGAGCGAATCGCTGGCGAAATCTGGAAAGCCGCACCTAAAGTCATCATCGACTTCGGCCACAACACGACTACTACTAGAGCCGAGTATATCCGCACTAGAGCTATAATGACCGCAAACGCGATGATGGGTAACTGGGAGAAAAAGGGCGGAATTTTTGGCGGCAAAAAGGCTAAGCTATATAATACTTTAGCAGGCGAAGAGCTGATCCCCGAGATCACGAACCCGGACGCCGCGATAAAAGTGCCTAAAACCCCTAGGATAGACGGCGCGGGCGAGGACGGGGTAAATAAATTCGTCGGCAGGAGTCACGGCGTTTTGATGCAAATTCCGCAAGCTATATTAAGCCAGAAGCCTTATCCCGTAAAAGGCTGGTTTAGCATAAGGTTTAATCACCCGATAAATGTCGCAGGTACGCAAACTACGATAGAAAGCCTTAAAAAGCTTGATTTTATCGTTTGTTCGGATATCTATATGAGCGATTTTGCGATATGGGCGGACGTGATACTGCCTGAGAGCACCTATCTGGAGCGCGACGAAGGTATCGAGGATAAATCAGGACTAAAACCGGCATATATGATAAGAAATAAGGTCGTAGATCCCGTCGGCGATACTAAAAACGGCTACGATATCTTTAGGGAGTTAGCCCGCAGGATGAAAATAGACGAGCTATATACTTCAAATACGATGGACGAGTGGCGAATGCAGCAAGTAAAGGGAAACGCCGAGCTTTTGGAAAAGCTGGTTAAAGACGGCTACGTCACGTGGAAGGTGCCGGGGATTTTGTTTAGAGAAAAAGATAGCGTAAAAGAATTTACTAAAAAATTTCCTAGCGCGGCGCAGTTTGTGGGCGAAGACGGGCTTATGGAGTCGCAGGTAAAATTTAAAACCGAAAGCGGCAAAATAGAGCTTTTTAGCGAAAAGGTCGAAAAACAGTTCCCTGGATTTGGCTGCTTAAATACTCTTGGCATGGACGTTTACGGCGGACACGAGCTTTGCTTGATGACGGGCAAAACGCCTATCCACACCAACGGACACACGCAAAACGTGCCGTTCTTGAACGCTTTGATGAGCGATTCACCTGTTTGGGTACATCCAAATACGGCTGCAAAACACGGCATAAAAACGGGAGATAAAATTTTCTTGCAGAATAAATTCTCAAAAGACAAAGCTACCGTTTTCGTAACCGAAGGCATCAGAGAGGATACGCTATTTTTATATCACGGCTTTGGACACGTGAGTGCGGGACTAAAGCGCGTAAACGGCGTAGGAACGAATCAAAGCAAGCTACTAGACCCTAGCTACGGCGAGGTTTGCTCGACTATGGTGACTAACGTCGGCGTGGATATAGTAAAGGCATAAGGATAAAAGATGAGAAAAGAATATAGACTAATACATAACGAAAATCTTTGTATAGGCTGTCAGGGCTGCTCGGTAGCGTGCAGAACCGAAAACGCCGTACCGGACGGAGTTTTTAGACTGCAAGTGCAAGCCAAAGTAAGCGGTAAATTTCCAAATTTGAAGATGGATTTTATGAGACATAGCTGCGTGATGTGCGAGGATGCTCCATGCGTGACTGTTTGCCCTACGGGAGCTAGCTTTCAGACGGCAGAGGGCATAGTGTTGCTAGATCACTCTACCTGCGTATCTTGCAAATACTGCATCCTGGCCTGTCCTTACGACGCTCGCTACGTCGAGCCAAAAACCGGCGAGATAGGCAAATGTACGTTTTGCTTTGAGACTAGAGTCAGCGTAGGCGAGCAGCCTGCGTGCGTGACCGTTTGTCCGACCGATGCTTTGGCATTTGGCGATATAAACGATCCAAACAGCGAAGTAAGCAAAATTTTAAAGAATAAAGCTCACTACTATCCTAAAGCCGAGCTTAAAACCAAACCGAAGCTTGCTATGATAGCTAACCGCAAAGGAGGAAGCCATGAATAATATGTGGGGAAGCGTAGCGCAATATAATGAAATTTACTGGCCGTGGCCGATAGCGGTTTATCTATTTTTAGCGGGTTTGTCCGCAGGCGCGATGATGGTTGCGTTGCTTGTTAAGTGGAACTACCACAAAAAACAAGACGGCAGTATCTGGGACGCGATGGTAAAAGCGGGCGCTCTAGTAGCTCCTATAACGATCACCGTGGGCCTTGCGCTTTTGGTACTTGACCTTGGCAAACCGCTTAGTTTTTACTGGATTTTGATTAAGTATAACTTCGGTTCTGTTATGTCTATCGGTGTTGCGTTACTACTACTTTATACGCCGCTGGCTTACCTTTTTGCGGTGATTATTTTCGAAGAAGAGATAGAAAAGTATAAAATTTTAGCGATTTTACGTCCTATTTCTAGGCTGATCCGCTCTTTTGCGCCGCTTTCAAAGATAGTCGAGATGGCGCTTTTCGGTCTTGCGATCGGCGTTGGTATCTATACTGGCTTTTTGCTTAGCGCGATTACGAAGCTTCCGCTTTGGAATACGCCGATTCTGCCGATCTTGTTCCTAACATCAGGCTTTAGCTCAGGCGTAGCGACAAACATCCTAGTCGGTCTTTTGTGCTTCAAACACCTTCTTAACGAAGACAACGTGAAGTATCTTTTGGTTATGGACTTGCGCGCCGTACTTTTTGAGATACCGCTTATAGCTATACTATTTTTGGGACTATATTTCGAGGGCGGAGCTAGCGCGGTTGCCGCAAAACAAGCTCTAAGCACGGGACAATACGCACTGATCTTTTGGATAGGCGTCGTGGGTATCGGACTTTTAACGCCTATCACCATAGCGCTAACGGCTCTTAAAAATCACGCTTATAGAGTGGGCTACATCATAGCAAACTCTCTTGTAGTTATCTGCGGCGTCGTTATGCTAAGATACTACATCGTTTATGCAGGTCAAGTTTTCACGGGTGCGTGAATTTTAGACTAAACTAGATGCACTAGGCTCGGCAAACTCGCCGAGCCTTTTTAAATTCAGACGACCCAAAATCATTTTTAGCTATCATCTCCCTTAAAATATTGCGATAAAATTCGGAGAATTTATGAAAATTTTACTGCTTGAAGACGACTTCGTATATCGTGAGAGCGTTAGCGAATATCTAGAAAGCCTTGGCTACGAGGTCGATGAGGCTGCCGATGGCAAGGTTGCCTGTGATAAGATAGCGGCGGGCTTTTATCACTTGCTGATACTTGACATCAAGGTTCCGCACATCAGCGGACACGAGGTGATAAAATACGCCAAAGATATCGGCTGCGAAACGCCCATAATGATAATGACCTCGCTCGTAGATATAGACGATATGGCGGTCGGATACGAGCTGGGCTGTAACGAGTACCTAAAAAAGCCCTTTGAGCTAGCCGAGCTCAAATTTAGAGTAAACGAGCTAATGAGAAAATATCACGGCAGAGACGATAAAAACCTAATCGCAATCGACGAAAACTTTAGCCTCGATACCGCTAAAAAGCGGCTCAAATTTAAAGGCGAGCCGGTTGAGCTAAGCACGAGAGAATTTGCTATCATCGAGTGCTTGCTGTTTCATAAAAACAGCTTCGTGGGTATCGAGCGGCTACGCGCCGAAGTGTGGAACGACAAGGAGATCGACCCCGCCGACGTACGCATGCACATACTAAAAATCCGTCAAAAAACGACTCCGGAGTTTATAAAGCCATCGCGCGGACTAGGCTATAAGATAGATGTTTCAAAATCTTAAAATCCCTATCTTAGCCACTTTTATCATCATGGCTTTGTTTATATTTCAAAGCTACGAGATTATAAATTTAAGCTCCAAAGACGAATACTCAAAAAATATGTTCGAGCTACTCGAGTACGAGGGTAAAATCCGCAAAGCGCTCGATAAAAACGAGACTTTGCCTATCTCGCTCACATATAGATACGGCGTTTTCGATCTCAAAGAAAAGCAGATAGTCTCAAATTTAGACGCGCGCCCGAGCGATTTAAAATTTATCACCAGGCAAGAAAACGGCCATCTTTTTTACAAGACCTATTTTCGCGCGGACGGCGAGTTTTATTATCTGGTGCTAGCCAAAAAGCAAAACGCGGCTAGGATTTTATTCGTCACGGCTCTAACGCTTGCGTTTGCGCTCGTAGTTGTATTTTTCGCGCTTTATTTGTCGTTTGTTAGCGGCATAAAGCCGTATAAAGACGCTAAAAAATATATGAATAATTTTTTTAACGACGCGATGCACGAGCTAAAAACGCCGCTGGGAGTCATCGGCATAAACCTCGAGATGCTTGGCCTTGATAACAAATACGTCACCCGCATGCGCTCGGCTCTAAAGCAGATGCAAGTCACCTACGAGGACACCGAGTACTACATAAAGCGCGGATATATTTTATTTCCGCCCGAGATTTTAAATTTGAGCGAATTTAGCCTCGAGCGAGCGCGGTATATGCGCGGTATCGCGATGGCGAAAAATATCAAAATTTACGACTTCGTCGAGCCGAATTTGCAAATTTTCATGAGCAAGATAGAGGCGGGCAGACTGATCGATAACAACCTGAGCAACGCCGTAAAATACAGCCGCGAAGGAGGGATAATAAATTTACGCCTTTTTGAAAAAAGCGGCAAAATCGTGCTCGTAGTCGAGGACGAGGGCGAAGGTATAAAGGACACGAGTAAAATTTGGAGACGCTACGTTAGAGACTAGGGCGTGCAGGGCGGCTTTGGACTAGGGCTAAATATCGTGCAAAGCATCTGCGTGAAAAACGGCGTGGAGTATGGCGTGAGAAGCGAACTGGGTAAAGGCAGCGTCTTTACCTACAAATTTTCGCCATACTCAAAAAGCTTGCTTGACTAGTCAAACCAAACGCCCAGTTTTGCTAAATTTCGCTCTTTTGAGTCAGAGTTAAAATAAATCACGAAATATCCCACGCGCTCGCCCTTTGCGTCGTTCATCGGCTGGACGGTAAAGGCGTGCGAATCCGTCTGATAAAATCCGCCGCTTTTAAATTTGATGTCTTTTAGCATCGGCAAGACGTTTAAATTTGCGTAGCTCTTGTTTACGAAATGAAAACCGTCGATGATGCCCTCGTTGCTGCTGTTTTGATACGGCGAGTCGGCGCTAGCGTCGAGTAGTACGAAAAGTCCGAGCCCTTGCTGTGCAAAAAAGTCGCTCAAATGCTTAAAATCAAGCAGTACCTCGATACTGCCCAGCATCATTTTATCCTCAAATATCGGCGCGACCGACCTAATGAAAACTCCGGCGCGACCGACCTCGATGCCTGCTGCTACGCCGTTTTTAGCCTCGGCTAGTAGGTGGCGAAAGCTCGTTAGATCGTCGTTGTACATCGGTATCCAGCTCCTAGCAAAGCTCCTCATTTCAGGCGTGTGGATGTGAAATTTGGCGTTTTAGTAAATGGGCACCTTGCTTAGCGTTTTGGTAAATTCGCCAAGCGTCTCTAGGCACATTTGGCGGTTATTTTGGCTCATACATTTTTTCACGTGCTCGTTTTGCGCTAGCAGCGTCGCAACCGTCATCGCGGAGAGTTTTTCCTCTTCTATGTTTTTATTTAAAATTTGCGTTTGAAAGTCGAGAAATTTTTTGATATTTTCCGTCTGCGTCTGTTCGTCCCAGCGCGCCTTATAGACCGCTAAAACGCCTGCTACTACGATGATCGCGAGCGTTAGAAGTATCTTTTTATTCACGTGTTTTGCCTAGCTTGCGTGCTAAAATTTGAGAAAATTCGGCAAAATCTGGCAAATTTAGCTCGCCTTCGCGTTGCTTTTTGCCCCACATGGACTCCGGGAAAAAGCTATCGCTCTCAAACCTCGCCATCACGTGAAAATGCACGCGCGGCACGTAGTTTGCAAAGCTTGCGATGTTTATTTTGGTTGGATTATAAAATTTTCTCATTACTTTTTCGGTCGTTAAAACCGCTTCAAATACCCTTTTTTGCGTCGCTTCGTCGCAGTCGGTTAGCTCCTTAAACGGCGTTTTTGTAAAAATTTTTACCCACGGTATCTCGCTCGTTTCTCGCTCGACGAAAATCAGCTCGTCTTCAAAAATCATTTTAAGCTCCTTTTTGATAGCGATTTTAGCCAAATTTGAATTTTAATCTTTTTAAATTTATACTTCAGGCATTTTGGCTTCGGCGCTTTACGGCGGTAAATTTATAAAATTTGAAAGGAAATTTGAGCTTATGAGACGTTTTATTTTGCTTGCGTTTTTTGCGGCGCTGGCTTTTGGCGGCGAGCTGGCTGATCTTAGCAAAGAGTGCAAGAAGGGAAACGATGAAATTTGCAAAAGGCTCTCGTTCGCGATTAAAAATTTAGAGCTTGCCTGCGATGAAGGCGGCGAGAAAAACGCGATGTATTGCGCGGGACTTGGGTATTTTTACGAGTTTGATAAGGTATTTACAAAAGCC
The DNA here is from genome assembly GCA_963542985.1 of uncultured Campylobacter sp. Lineage (GTDB taxonomy): Bacteria > Campylobacterota > Campylobacteria > Campylobacterales > Campylobacteraceae > Campylobacter_A. The sequence goes on from CAUUAH010000022.1 coordinate 7,401, forward strand.
GTGCGATACTATGACAGGGCTTGCGGGCTTGGCGCGGACAAAGCCTGCGTGTATCTGGGGCTGCTTTACCAAAGCGGACAGGGAGCAGCACAAGATCATAAAAAGGCAAACGAGCTTTTTGCTAAAGCTTGCGAAAAAGGCGTAGGCGAGGGGTGCGCGAGCCTAGCGTATAGCTACGGCAAGGGGCTTGGCGTCTATCCTGACGGCAAAAAAACGAATGAGTTGTTTAGCAAGGCCTGCGAACTGGGCGAGGAAACGGCGTGCTACAACCTAGCTCTAAGCTACGCGCTAGGCGATGGCGTAGAAAAGGATGCTGCAAAGGCGGCTCAGATGTATGCGGCCTCTTGCAAGCGCGGACACGTGGACTCTTGCGCTGATCTTGGGGTTTGCTATTTTAAGGGCGAGGGAGTGGAAAAAGACTACGAAAGAGCCGTTGTGCTTTTTACTAACGCTTGCTCGGGTGCTAGCGCGCTAGCCTGCGCAAATTTGGGCTTTGCGTACGAAAAAGGCATGGGCGTAGAAAAGAATAAAAACGCGGCCAAAGAACTTTACGATCGGGGTTGTAAGCTCGGAGAATTTAACGCATGCCGATATCTAAAAAATTTGCGTTGAGGCAGAGTAAGCTTGTGATTAAATTTGAAGATTGCGCACGGCATAGCAGGTAGCTAGAGCAGGGCGTGGCACAAAACTTATCTAAAGTCCGCACCGCTCGTGTGCTGATCTATGCTTGCCACGCCGCCATTTTGGTGATAGTTTTATTTTCAAGCTAACTTAAGTAAGAAAATAGCCTACTGCAACTGATAACAAAAGTAAAATTTAGCGCCAAAAATAAAAGGGTGCGGGCGCACAAAAGCTAAATTTGACGCCTGCGGTTAAATTTACCGCTTAAAGTCGTGGATTTGTATATTCGCGCCATATTTTTTGCAAAGCTCGCTTACCTTTTCTTTTAGCCTTTCCTCGTCGTAGCAGATGAGATCGATGTATGCGTGCCTCTGCCCAGTTGCGCCGCCGATTATCTCCAAAAACGAGCCGCAGCTTTCTAGCTCCTCGTCCTCGATTTTATTTCGCAGATCAAAGCCCGCCTGCACGTCGCCGCCGTTACCTACGCTAAGAAAGCAAAATTTGACGCCAAGCTCGTAAGCTTCATTGTAGATGTCGCGCTCGCCGTTTAGATACTGATTTACGATATTGGTCAGACAGGTGGTGCCTACGATCACGTCCTCGCGCACCTCGCTTCCGCGCGGCTCCATCTCGTAGCTGAAAAAATTCTTTAGCGGTTCGCGCGCGGCTTTTTCGCCGAATTTCTCATCGACCAGATCGGCAAATTCGCTTAGCGGCACGCCGTTTTCTTTGGGTTCGGCTAGCACCTCAAGCTCGCCTAGCGTATTTATGATCGCCGTTTCGCCGATCATATTATCAAGCAGGATAAAGCTAAGATTGTAGGCCTTGCCTTCGTCCTGCTCGAGCAGAGCCGCTAGGTTTTCGTTGTAAATTTTAATATCCACGTCGCTTTCGTTAAACTGTGCGTAGATCATCGACTCCTCGGCGTTTACGCTCGTGCCATACATCTCTATCCCGCCGATACCTCGCGGCGCGCGCGGCTTTCCGAGCGTGCAGAGCATTCTCTCCTCAAGCTGCTTTGGCATAGCGTTTTTGATAAAGCTTAGCCAAAATAGGCGATGCCTCATACCCTCGGGAGTTAGCACCAGATCGAGTTTATCGCCCGCGAGCCCCGTCATAAAGTATGGCTCGGCAAGGCAGATGCGAAGCTTTTCGTCCGTCTTTTGCATCGCCTTTTCAAACTCTTTTGCCGCCAGATCAGCCTTGATCTCATCTATCACGCCGCTAAATTCCGCCCAAAATTTATCCACTCTGCCGGCAAAAGTGCTTGGAATTTGCGCTTTTTCAGCCTTTTTACCAAAACTAAATAACCCCATATTTTCTCCTTAAATCAAATTTTACTCGCATTATAGCTAATTGGTCCGCTTCACGTGCACTGAAAGCAACCACCCAAAACCTCGCATTTCTCGCAAATTTGCACGTATATGACTCCTTCGCCCTGTATTATCTCGCCAAATGGGATTTGCGCTAGGTGTTTCATCGTCCCGCCGCAACTAGGGCAGGTTAGATACTCGGCGTCCTGCACCCACTGCGGATAGCCGCCTACGGTCACATCAAGCTCGCTAAAGCAGCCGTAAAACGGCGACACTTCGCCGCCTAGTTTAAATTTCATACCGCACAGACGCGCAAAATCCTCCTGCGAAAAGTAGCTTTCATCGAAACCTTCGCCCTCATGGCTTAGCTCTATCTCGCCGTCTGGGCCGCGTTTACAAAAATATCTGACCGAGCCGACGCAGGTCGGGCAGCAGCGAAATATCGCGTCGTGCTTTAAATTTAAAAACGCAAGCCGAGGATCAGTGGCCTTTAGTCGCAACATATCCAGTATCTCGCAGCCGCAAAACTCGCACTTTTGGCCCGTAGGCTCGCCTATCCGTACAGCATCGTCCGCGCTTTGGTTTGGGTTTAAATTTGCGTCTTGGCTCGCGCGTTTGCCATCTTTTACGCGTACCGCAGTGAGGCACTTATCAAAAACGAGCGATTTTCGCTCGCCCGTCTCGTCAAACGCCCATCCGCCGATTTTTGCGTAAAAATCTGTGCCCACGTAGAGCTTTTTGCGCCACGGCCTCGGGTTTTTATACAGCTCGTAAAAAAGCTCGGCCGTCTGCTCGCCGCCCTGCCACGCAAGCGCGCAAAGAAGGTGATTTAACACATTTTTGGAGTTGTCCTCTAGCGAGTTTAGCTTTGCTATGAGTGCGTCTCTTACGTCGTCCGGCGCGCCGAAGTAGAGCTCTGGCGGATAGTAGATTTCCTTTGCCGCCGCGGCTCTCGCGATCCTTGGATCGTGGATGTCCAGCAGGCTAAAAAGCGCCCAAAAATCGTTGCAAATCTCATCCCATTTTTCGATCTCGTCGATTCGGCCCGCTATTTTTAGGATCATCGCTTCTACTTCGTTGGCGCTTAGGTTTAAAATTTCGTCTCGCCTCTGTCTTTGGCTGCATGAGTGGCAAATGCCGTCGAAGTAGATTGTGTTTTCGCCGCATTTTGGGCATAGATGAGCGCCCATATTTGCTCCTTTGAGTTTAAAGTTCGTCAAATTTTATCAAATTTTGCAGCACTTGGCGAGTAGACACGGTTTTAAATTTGACTTCGTTTGCCTGCGCCAAATTTATCTATATCCGTAAATTTTTAGCCCGCTTTCGTCTATTTCGTAGTCAAATTTACCCGCCTTTGTCATGGCGTCCAGCACCGCTTCAAGCGGATTTGGGATAAAATTTGAGGCGAGCTTTTCGGTTTTGTTCATACGCGTTTGCTCGTAAAATTTAGGCACGAAAACCCAGTACAAGTCTTTAAACAAGATAGCTCCGTTTGCGCAGTCAAAATACCCATCCTCCAGGCACCCAAAGCCCCAGATGAGCGTGATCTCCTCGCCGCTTGATAGCAGCTTTACGCGTATGCCCTTGCACTCCGAGGTATCTAAAATTTCGCAGAGCTTGAGCCATTTTGCGTCGTTCATCAGCGACGTGAGGCGATCCGCCTTTTTATCTAGCCTCTTTTGATAAATTTCATATTTTTCGTTTAAATTTTGCATGATACTCCCGGGCGCCGATAAATTTGTATTTAAATTTAGAATAAAATTTGAGAGAAATTTAGGCGGGTAACCTCTCGCCTAAATTTGCAGATTAGGATTAAAAGCGAAATTTAGCGTCGCCCGTCAAATTTCGCCTATTAAATTTACTCTACCGTCACGCTTTTAGCGAGGTTTCGCGGCATATCCACGTCGTTGCCTAGCCTCACGGCGATTTCCAGCGCAAAAAGCTGCAGGATGATCATCATCTCGAAAAACTCGCTCATCGGGTGAGCTTGTTTGCTAGTCTTGATAAAATCGTCGCTAAGCTCGAACTCCTCGGGGCTGATCGCAAGTATATATGCGTCGCGAGCGGCTAGCTCCTCGACGTTGCTCTTGGTTTTTTCGTAAAGGACAGTTTGCGGCATTAGTGCGATCGTAAAGAGCCTCTCATCGGCAAGCGCGATAGGACCGTGCTTCATCTCGCCCGCAGGATAGCCCTCGGCGTGCAGATAGGAGATCTCTTTGAGTTTTAGCGCGCCTTCGAGCGCCAGCGGGTAGAATATATCTCGCCCGATGAAAAAGAAGCCGTGGCCGTGCAAATAGTGCTTTGCTAGGCGTCGGATGCGCTCTTGCGGTTCTTTGCTGATGTTTAAAATTTGCGGAACGTGCAGGAGCGCCGCGATCTCGTTTTTTAGCTCGTCTTTGCTTATCGAGGCTTTAGCCTGCGCGATTTGCAGCGTTAGCATCCATAGCGTCACGACCTGCGTGGCAAAGGCTTTGGTGCTGGCTACGCCCTTTTCGATGCCGGCGCGAGTTAGCAGCGTGTCGTCAGCTAATCGCACGATCGAGGAGTTATCGACGTTGCAGATAGCTAGCGTCTTTAGTCCTGCTTGCTTGGCGATTTTTAGCGCTTCTAGGGTATCGGCGGTTTCGCCGCTTTGCGAGATGACGATAAAAAGAGCATTTTTGTTTAGTTTTGGGCGTCTATAGCGAAATTCGCTAGCGATCTCGACCTTGGCTCTCGTGTCTGCTAGTCTCTCAAAAAGATAGCTAGACGTAAGGGCTGCGTGATAGCTCGTGCCACACGCGCAGATCACGATATCATCGATATTTCGTAGATACTCGTCGGTTAAATTTTCAAGCCCGACGGCATCCTCTTTGACGCGTCCCATTAGCGTTTCGCTTACGACTGCGCTTTGCTCATAGATCTCTTTTTCCATGAAAAATCTATAGCCCTCTTTTTGCGCGTAGCTTTTATCCGCAGGCAGCGCCGCAAAGCTCGGACTTAGTTTTTTTGCGTCTTTAAAAACTGCTATTTCATCAATGCTAACAAATCCGTAGCTTTTGTCGTCCAGATAGCACACCTCTTTGGCTAGGCCGATTAGCGGGGCGTCGGAGGAGGCGAAAAATACCTCTTTGCCATCGCTTTTGCCGATAGCTAGCGGAGCGGCGTCCTTGGCGAAGAAAATTTTGCCCGGAGCCGTTTTGGTGATAAGCAGCGTCGCGTATGCACCGTGTAGGCGCGCTACCGTGGCTTCGTATGCCTTAAACGGCTCGCCGATAGTTTTTAAATTTTCCTCAAAAAGATGCACGATGACTTCGGTGTCGGTTTGGCTGAGGAAGCTAACGCCCTTTGCCTCAAGCTCCTCTTTTAGCTCTTTGTAGTTTTCGATGATGCCGTTGTGAACGACGAAAGAGTGCTCGCCCAGGTGCGGGTGAGCGTTGATCTCGGTAGGCTTTCCGTGCGTAGCCCAGCGCGTGTGACCGATCGCGACGCCCTCGCCGCTAGAGCTAAAGCCTTCTGATTTTTTGGCTAAATTTTCAAGCTTGCCGATGGCTTTGAAAAAGGCGATCTCTTGCGCGCATTTATCGCAACCGCCCTCTAAGCTCATCACCGCCATGCCTGCGCTATCGTAGCCGCGGTACTCAAGCTCTTTTAATCCGTTTAAAATAAACTCTCTTTTTTCTCTATTGCCGACGTAACCGACGATTCCGCACATGTTTACTCGCTTTCTAATAATTTTAAAATTTCGCCCAAATCCACGCTCTCGCGCTTTTCGATAAGCAGCAAATTTCGCGTCCTGTTTTTTACGGTTTGGATTCTAGCGTTGGCTATTTTTACATCAAATTCCTTAAAAACTCCCAATACGTAAGCCATCAGCCCGCGCTGATCTTTCGCGTTTATGCCTAGCTTTGCGTACTCTTGCGAGTGGTTCGGGTCGAAATTTAGCTCGCCTTTTAGTATGATCGGGCGATTTATCTGCGCTGAGGCGCCGCTTTTTAGCGAGATCTCGATGAGGTTTTTTAGGGTTTCTAGTTCGCTTGATTTTACGTTTTTGTTAAACTCCAGCTTGACGTAAAATTTGCCGTCAAACAGCTCGAAAATCTCCATAAAACCAAGATCAAGGTGCGCCAGAACCGAGAGCAAAACGGCTAAATTCGGATAGTTTTGCGCGTAAATTTCGATGCTTAGGCTTTGGTGGTTTTGTACCTGCACGCTTAGTTTATCCGCACTTTGCGCGACTTGAGCGATAGCAATGATGTCTGCTGGTTGGTATTTAGTAAAGAGCAAATTTGAGCGGATGGCGAAAATTTTTTCTTTCAGATTTTCGCTTAAGGCCGCAAATTTGGCGTTTCGCCTGATACTAAGCTCCTTTTTTATGCGCCTCGAAGCTTCGTCTAGCAGATTTTCATCCTCAAAGCTTTGCAAACAAATGCCGTAAAGCTCGCGCAAAAGTCGCGCCAGATAGGGCGTATAGAGCTTTTCGTCGGTTGCGTTTATCACGCAATAAGCGACGATGTAGGAGAGTTTTAGCGTTTGCGGGTCGCCTAGTTTTGAGATAAAGCTAAAAATCGTGCGCTGATCATAGATGTCCTCGCGGTTTGCCACGTCGTTCATCAGCGTGTGGTAGCGTACGAGCGTAACGCCGATATTTACGGCCTTTGCGCTCAAATTTAGCTTTGTGGCGTAGGCGCGGAAAATATTTGAGCCAACGACCGAGTGATCGCCGCCTAGCCCCTTGCCCGCGTCATGCAGCAGCAAAGCTAGCTTTAGCAGCGTGCGCCCCTCGATACAAAGCTCGTCGTAGAGCAATTTTACGAATTTATCTTTGATATTTTCGGCAAATTTGACGCTTAAAACGCAGTGCTCGCCGACGCTAAATTTATGATAGCCGTCAAATTCGGCCAAATTTACGGCGTGCTCAAGCGGCTTAACTAAAACAGGCAAAATCTCCGCGTCCAAAAGCGCTTTGATAATGCAATGAGCGTGGTTTCGCATCAAAATTTTTCTAAAAAGCGCGAGCGAATCCTCGGCGTCCTCTTTGCTGATTTGCGCGCGTTTTAGGTAAAAGATCGTCCCGACGTCAAATTTATACTCCGCATCGCCGAGAGCCAAAAGCTGCTTTAGTACGGCATTTAAAGGGCGAGGGCGGACGTGCAGCGGGACGTAAATCGTATTTTCAAACCTATAAAATCCGTTTTTTAGCCGCGCGGCTCGCAGCTGGCTAAATTTAATCCCGCTTGTAAATTTGCTCCTATAAAAGCTAGCGACCAGATAGCGCGAGAAAACGGCGACTGAATGCATGCAAAAAAAGAGTTTTTGCGAGATGACGCTGCTGTTTTCTTGCGTTTTTTTTGACTTGGTTTGCATGAGCGCGGTGATCTCGTTTAGCTTGGCGGGATCGAAAACGTCGGAGTCGGAGGTTAAATTTTGCGCCGATTTTACGCAGAGGATAAAATCAGCCGCCAAATTTAGCGCGCTAAGCTCCTTTTCGTCGATAAATTTTAGAGCCTGCGAGCGCATGCTGATCTCGTTTTCAAAACCGTTTAGAGCGCAGTTTAGGTAGTAGATGTCGTTCGTGCCGCCAAGGTCGTTTTTTAGATCGGGCTCTTGCTTTATGTTTGGGATCTCGTTAAAAGAGCCTAGATTTTTGGCGTAAAATTTGAGATTTTCTTGCGCGTTAAACTCGCGAGTTTTATATATCTGTGAGCGAGCGGCCTTATAAAGAGTCCGCGAGCCGCAGATATAGCGGATGCGGCTAAATGCGGCCTTTGCTTTGTGGTCGTTTTTGTGTGATTCAAAAATCTCGTCCAGCTCGCAAATTTTAATATTTAGCTTTAAATTTGAGCCTTCCAGCGCGGCGACTAGCTTTTTTAGGATAAATTTGACGTTAAAACCCGCGTTTTCTTTAAAGACGAGTAAAACCTCTAAAACCGAGCTTGTGGAAATGAGGTTGTCGGCGTATTTTTCGGTAGCGATGACGCAAAACGGGATAAAATCTACATCGGGGTTAAAGTCCGCAAAAATCTCGTCCAAAACCCGTGCGCACAGAGCTTTTATCAGCTCATCGCTTTGCTTTGCGATGAAATTTGCAAAGCCCTTGCCCTGAAGCTTTTTTAGCTGCGAGGCTAAATTCGCGCCTCCTAAAACGCCGTTTAAATTTCCTTTTAAAGCCACTTTTTACCGCCGTCTTTTTGTGTAAATTTTATCCGATGATACTAAAATTTTGCAAAAACAAAGCTTTTTTAACATATAATCGC
>CAUUAH010000023.1:0-15539 GCA_963542985.1 uncultured Campylobacter sp.
AGATGTGTATAAGAGACAGCGCGAGCACAACCTGAAAAATTTAAACCTCGAAATCCCAAAAAACAAGCTCGTAGTTTTCACCGGACTTAGCGGCAGCGGCAAGAGCACTCTAGCGTTTGACACGCTTTATGCCGAGGGGCAGCGCAGATATATGGAGAGCCTTAGCAGCTACGCTAGGCAGTTTTTAGACCGCGTAGGCAAGCCAGACGTAGATAAGATCGAGGGTCTAACGCCTGCTATCGCGATAGATCAAAAAACCACGTCCAAAAACCCTCGCTCAACGGTTGGCACGATCACTGAAATTTACGACTACCTGCGCCTCCTCTACGCTCGTATCGGCATCCAGCACTGCCACAAGTGCGGCAAACCGATCTCTAAAATGTCGGCTAGCGACATCATAAACGAGATCCAAAAGTTGCCTCAGGGCGCTAAAGTCGTTATTTACGCTCCGCTCGTGCGCGAGAAAAAGGGCACATGGGCGGATCTGATCGAAAATTTACGCGGCAAAGGCTACGTGAGAGCTCAGATAGACGGCGTACAGGTGCGTCTAGACGAGGAGATCGAGCTAGCCAAAACCAAAAAGCACACGATAAAGCTCATCGTAGACCGCATCGTGATAGACGCCGATAACGCGCAGCGCCTAGCCCAAGACGTAGAAAAAGCGCTGGGTGAAAGCTACGGCGAGGTCGAGGTCGAGATCGCAAATGCGCAGGAACTCGGGCTAAAAGAGAGCTTCATCCACTATAGCGAGCACTCGGCATGCTTTGATTGTAAAATTTCATTTACTCCGCTTGAGCCGCTTAGTTTTAGCTTCAACTCCCCAAAAGGCGCGTGCGAGAGGTGCGACGGCCTTGGTATCAGATATAGTCTGGATCTCACCAAAGTGATCGACGAGGAAAAAAGCATCGAAGGCGGCGCAATAAAGCTGCTTTACGGCTACAACATGAGTTATTATTATAAATTTTTGCTGGCTTTTTGCGAGCAAAACGGCATCGACGTAAAGCGCCCGTATGGTGAGCTTAGCGAGGACGAAAAGCGCCTCGTACTCTACGGCAACGTAAAAGAGGTCGAGTTTTTCTGGAAGAAAAACAAGCTACTGCGCAAATTTGAAGGCGCGTTAAAGATCACGCACGGACTGCTAAAAGATTACAAGGACTTTGACGAATACATGAGCGAGAAGGTCTGCGACGACTGCGGCGGACACAGGCTAAAGCCCCAAAGCCTAGCCGTCAAGGTCGCAGGGCGCGGTATCGGCGAGATTTTAGATATGAGTATCGAAAACTGCACTGCGTTTTTCTCGGACGAGTCAAATTTTAGCTACCTTAGCGAATATGATAAAACGATCGCAAAGCCGATATTTAAGGAGATAAACGAGAGGCTGTTTTTCCTCTACGACGTGGGGCTTGGCTATCTATCGCTCGGACGCGACGCGCGCACGATCAGCGGCGGCGAAGCGCAGCGCATCAGGATCGCAAGCCAGATCGGATCGGGCCTTAGCGGCGTGATGTACGTGCTAGATGAGCCTAGCATCGGTCTGCACGAGCGTGATACGCTAAAACTCATCAAAACTCTGCGAAATCTGCAAGCCAAAGGCAACTCGGTTATCGTTGTCGAGCACGATAAAAAGACGATCGAGGAGGCCGACTACGTCGTAGATATCGGGCCTGGAGCCGGGAAATTTGGCGGGCAGATAGTTTTTGCCGGCGACGTGAAAAGCCTGCTAGACTCAAGCACTCAAACAGCGCTTTACATAAACGGCGAAAAGGAAATCGACTATCAAAAAAACCGTAAAAGCGACACGTGGCTTGAAATCTCAAACGTAAATATCAACAACATCTCAAATTTAAGCGCGCGCTTTCCGCTGCGAAATTTAGTCGGTATCACGGGAGTTTCTGGCTCGGGCAAAAGCTCGCTTGTGCTACAAACCCTGCTGCCTGAAGCCCAAGAACAGCTAAACCGAGCTAAAAAGGTAAAAAAGGTCGTGGGGGTAAATTTGATCGGACTAGAAAATCTAGACAAAGTGATCTATCTCGATCAAAGCCCGATCGGACGCACTCCGCGCTCAAATCCGGCCACCTACACGGGCGTGATGGACGAGATCAGAGGACTTTTTGCGCAGACAAAGGAAGCCAAACTGCGAGGCTACAAGATCGGCAGGTTTAGCTTTAACGTCAAGGGCGGACGCTGCGAAAAGTGCCAGGGCGAGGGCGAGATCACGATCGAGATGCACTTTTTGCCCGACGTAAACGTCGTCTGCGACTCGTGCGGCGGCACTCGCTACAACGCGCAAACGCTAGAAATCCTCTACAAAGGCAAAAGTATCGCCGACGTGCTAAATATGAGCATCGACGAGGCTGTGGAGTTTTTTAAATCCGTGCCTAAAATCGCCAGCAAACTAACGACGCTGCAAGACGTCGGCCTAGGCTACATCACGCTGGGGCAAAACGCCGTGACTCTAAGCGGCGGCGAGGCGCAGCGCGTAAAGCTAGCAAAGGAGCTCAGCCGCTCGGACACGGGAAATACGCTCTATATCCTTGATGAGCCGACTACGGGGCTGCATTTCGCCGACGTCGATAGGCTCGTGCGCGTGCTACATCACTTGGTCGATCTTGGCAACTCGGTCTTTGTCATCGAGCACAACATGGACGTCATCAAAAACTGTGACTACATCGTCGATATGGGGCCCGAAGGCGGCGCAAAGGGCGGTAAAATCATCGCCGAGGGCAGCGTAAAAGAGGTCGCCAAAAATCACGCAAAAACGGGCAGCTATACGGGTAAATTTTTAGCCGAGGAGCTGGAAAATATGAAAAACTCGGCAAAAAAGGCGAAGAAAAAATAAAAAGTTTGAGAAGTTTGCAATGGATCAAATTTGCGGTATAAATTTGATGGTTTGCGGGCTAAACCGCGCCAAATTTAGCCCGCAAAAAACTGCGGTAAATTTAACGAAAGGCAAAAATGAGGCTTTGGACGATAAGTTTTAAATATCTCGATGCAAAGGGGTTAGTCGCGCTGTGGCGCGAGGCTCTACTGGCTAAAAACGTGCTGGCAGGGCTAACTAAAGGCTACAAAAATCACCCGCAGCTTGACCGCTTTTACGCGCATGAAAACGCGCAGGCGGCGATAAATGCGTATCTAGCGGAGGTTTATGCGCAGGCCTGCGCTCGCGGATATAAATTTGACGCGGCAAAAGTGGGCGAATTTGACGAGCGAAATTTGGCTAAAATAGCTGTCACTAGCGGGCAAATCGAGTATGAATTCGCCTTTTTGCAAGAGAAGCTAAAATCGCGCGACGTCAAGGCTTATGAGCGAAATTTAAGCGAAAAAAATATAGAAATCGCAAGCATTTTTAAAGAGGTCGAAGGCGAAATCGAGCCGTGGGAGAAGGTGAAAATTTAGCGCCGTCTTACGCACGTCTTTTTGGCTTGCTTGAACAAATTTGATTAAAAACGCCAAAATACATTACGCAGATTTTCCCGAAAATTACGACAAATTTAGAACGTTAAATTTAGATATTTAAAACGCCGTAAAATAGCGCAAATTTGGCGCTAGGCTGATACATTGCTTTGAGCGGGTAAATTTGATTCGGCAATGTGTGGACGGTAAGATAAAAATCTCGCACGAACAGCGCTGCGATAAAATCTAAGATTTACGAGCTAGCGCAGGTGTTTATTAAATTTAGTGTTTTAAATTTGACGTCAAATTTAAAGGACGAAATAGCCAAATTTAAAAAGGCGAACTTGACGTCAAATCTCCGTCAAATTCGCCTTTGTTTTTAGAAATCAAACTGCGCTGACTGGCCAAATTTACAATCAAATTTGATGAATCGGAGCTCGTTTTACTCCGCCTTCATATGCTCGGCGGCAGGCACTTTTGGTAGTCCCGGCATCAGCATAGTTGATCCGCTGACCGCCACGATAAAGCCCGCTCCACCGCGGATCTCAAGCGCGCTAACCTCGAAGCTAAAGCCCTTCGGTCGTCCTAGCAGCTTAGCGTCCGAGCTAAAGCTATACTGCGTTTTTGCGACGCAAACTGGAAAGGCGTCAAAGCCTAGGCGCGAAATCTCGGCTAGATCAGCCTGCGCGCGCGGGCTAAAGACGACGTCTTTGGCGCCGTAAATTTTAGTCGCGATCTTTTCGATCTTGGTTTTGACGGGGTCGTTCGCATCGTAGGTGAAGTTTATCTCGCGAGCTGGTTTTCCGCAGATTTGCGCGACTTTTTTAGCCAGATCCTCTGTGCCCACGCTTCCTTTTAAAAAGCCCTCGCACACGCTAAACTCAGCCCCCGACTCCTCGCAAAGGGCGCGCACGTGGGCGATCTCCTCGTCCGTATCGGTTGCGAATTTATTTAGCGCGACGATGACGTTTTGGTTGAAATTTTTTAGATTTTCTATGTGGGCTTTTAGGTTTTCGCCACCTAGCTTTAGCGCGTCTAAATTTGGCTGCGAGATACCGTCTTTGTCGCATCCGCCGTTATATTTTAGTGAGCGGATGGTGCTTACTAGCACGACGCATTTTGGCGCGAGGCCGGCGGTTCGGCACTTGATATCGAGGAATTTTTGCGCTCCCAGCTCGGCGCCAAAACCCGCCTCTGTTACGACGTAGCCCGCTAAATTTAGCGCCGTTTTGGTCGCGATCACGCTGTTGCAGCCGTGCGCGATATTTGCAAACGGTCCGCCGTGGATGAGCACGGGCGTGCCCTCAAGCGTCTGCACGAGGTTTGGCTTTATCGCCTCTTTTAGCAGTACGCAGACGGCATCCGCGCAGTTTAGGGATTTTGCGCGCACGAGGCCGCCCTCTTTATCGTAGGCGACTACGATATTTTCGACGCGCTCTTTTAGATTTTTTAGGTCGGTTGCTAGGCACAGGATCGCCATTATTTCGCTAGCGGCGGTGATTACGAAGCCATCCTTGCGGGTAAATTTATTGCTCTTTTCAAGGCCGATTTCGATCTCTCTTAGCGAGCGGTCGTTCATATCCATGCAGCGCTTGAAAACGACGCGCGCAGGGTCGATATTTAGGGCGTTGCCGTGGTGGATGTGGTTATCTAGCATCGCCGCGATGAGGTTATTTGCCGAGGTGATGGCGTGAAAGTCGCCGTTAAAGTGCAGGTTGATATCCTCGCTAGGCGTCACTTGCGAGTATCCGCCGCCCGTCGCTCCGCCTTTTATACCAAAAACCGGCCCAAGGCTAGGCTCTCTAAGCGCGGCACACACGCGTTTGCCGATACGCGCTAAGCCGTCAGATAACCCCACGGTCACGGTCGTTTTGCCCTCGCCGTAGGGCGTCGGGTTGGTCGCGGTAACTAGGATGAGGTTTGCGCCAGGCGCGCTACCTAGTCGGGGCTCGATCTTGGCTTTCAGCTTACCGAAGGTGTCTAGCGCCTCCTCGCCTAGCCCCAGTTTTGCGCCGATTTTTACGATATTTTGCGGCTTTGCGCTCGCTTCTATTTCTCTGTCGCTTAGCATCGTCTTTCCTTAAAAATTTGATTTAAAATGATTTTGTAATTTTACCTCGCAAATGCGAAAAATCTCATTAAATTTTAGCCGCTCGTAATCAAATTTGGGCTAAATTTGAAACTAAATTTGACAAAGGATCGCGATGAAGGCGGTGAATGTTTTGCTTTACGAGGGGTTTACGACGATGGACGCGCTAGGACCCGCCGAGGCGCTATCTAGGGCGCTGGATGACGGGCGAAAGTGCTACGAGATAGAGTATTTCTCGGCTACTGGCGGACTCGTCGGCGGCAGTACGAATGCTAAAATTTGGACGCGAAAGCTAAGCGAGATAGCTAAATTTGACGTTTTGCTCGTGCCGGGCGGTTTTGCGACTAGGGAGCTTGCGTATGATGGCGAGTTTATCGCTATTTTGGGCGAGCTAGCACGCAGACACGAGCATGTGATCACGGCGTGTACGGGCTCGGTTTTGCTAGCTAAAACAGGACTTTTGGACGGCATGGAGGCCACGAGCAACAAGCTATCATGGAAGTGGGTGACCTCAGAGGCTCCTAGCGTGCGCTGGATACGCGCGGCCAGGTGGTGCGTTAGCGGGAAATTTTACACTGGCTCGGGCGTGAGCGCGGGTATCGACGAGGCTCTGGGTTTTATCGCCGATATGCACGGGCAGGACGAAGCGCAGAGGATCGCCGTGACGATGGAGTACGTGTGGAATAGCGACAAAAACGCAGATTTTAGCTTGCAGCGGTCGCTAAAATTGAGCGCCAAATTTAAGCCGAGTCAAATTTACCTTGCTGTACGCCAAAATCGTAATTTTTAAAACAAACGGCTCGTATCTTGCCCTGCGCTACCACAGTTTTAGGCAGACTTGCCCTATTATGACGGCGATAGGAGCTCCGTTTATGTCGTAGGTGTTGCTCGAGTTTGAGCCAAAATCGGGCTTGACGACATTGCCTTGTATCACCCAAGTGTTGCTTGAGTTCGCGCCGTATTTGGGCTTTATTTTTCTCCCGTCAAACTCAAAGGTGTTAGAGGAGTTAGCTCCGGTTTTGGGCTTTAGCACGCCGCCGTCAAATTCAAAGGTATTGTGCGTGGTTGCGCCGTATTTGGGCTTTAGCTCGTTGCTCCCGTATACCCAAGTACCGTTGCCCGCAGACCTTCCATCCCAGTTGATTTTCGGCATTTCATCCTCCTAAAATGAGATATAATCAATCACTTTGCGCGGCTTGCTTCTTTTGCTTTTATCGCTTCGTAAATTTCATCCGCGTTCGTCAAATTTGCGTCCAAAAACTCCTGCGCCTTTTTGAGAGTGCGCGCGCCCATGATGCCGTCGGCCTTGACGCCGATAGTCTTTTGCACGTATAAAATTTTATCTTTTTGCGTGATCTGCGGCGCGGTTTTAGCGGCGACGACGGAGTTTGCTTCTCGCGCCGTCTCATTTGAGCCGTCAAATTTAGCCGTTATTTCGCGAAATTTAGCCTCCAGGCTGCGCGACGCCTCAAACCGCTCGTCAAGTTGCATAAGAGTCGGAGCGTAACCGAAGCTCGATATCGCGCCGTAGATCGCGCCGACCGCTCCAAAGCCTGCTAAAATTTTAAAAAACAGCGAAAAAGCCTCTTTGTTTCGCATGCTTTGGCGGTACTCTTTGGGTACGCTGCTTCGTCGAAATAGTGTAACCAGCGCGCTAAGGGGCGCTAAGACGCACCAAGCCATGCCCGCGCAAACGGCCAAAAATATAAGCGTATAAATAGGCGCCATGATGTAGCGATCGGCTAAATTTTCGCCCAAAAATCCCGCCGTAAAAACTAGCGCAAGCAGCCAAAACGCCGAGCCTAGCCCGAACCAAACCGCAGGCGAGTAAACGGGAGAGATTTTACCCAGGCATTTTTTCATCGTTTCGCCTAGCTTGCTCGCCGCGCCCCTTGAGACATAGCCGTCGCAGGCCTCTATCACGGCGTTTGCGGCCTCGGTTTGCGCGCCGCCTGTTTTAGCGATACGCTTTAGCGCGGAGTCAAGAGCGGGCTGCGAGCAGTAGCGCGTAAAAAATTTAAACGCCTCGCGCCTAGTTATCTTGCCGTCGGCGTCAATCTTTTCTAGCATAGATATCTCGTCTGCGAAAAGATCGTCGAAAAACGGCGGCCTGATAAATGCGTAGGGCGGGTTGCTAAAGCCCACCGCCTCGTACTCCTTGCCTAGCAGTATAAAATTTAGCCTCGTTATCGCGCTAGAACCTACGTAAGAAAACAGGTGTGAGCTCTCGTCGCCGCTCTCTTCGTCTTGATAAAACGGTATTGTTTGCGAGATAAATTTGCAACTGCGAGCGCATAAAAAGTCTAAAAGCTCGTCGGCGTAGGCGCGCGATTTTATGCGTAAATTTACGCTTGGTTTTGCGCAGGCGCCGATGTTTGCTACCGTGGTAAAGTATCCGTGTCCGCTACACTGGGCGCACTGCACGTAACCTGATCCCCCGCATCCGCCGCACCTAACCGTGCCAGATCCCGAGCAGCCGTAGCAGGTATTTGAGCCGCTGCCTCCGCATGATGAACAGCTCTCGTAGCGATACGTCACGTAGGTGCTACCGTCTGAGTTATACTGGGTATGAGGGCGGTTCACGCCGCCGCTGCCTCCGCACGTAGAGCAGCTTTGTCGTCCGCGTCCGCCGCAGCTGGAGCAGGTTTTTTTGCCTCGTCCGCCGCACTCGCCGCATCTCGTCTGCCCGTCCCCTCCGCACTCGTCGCAACGCTCACTCATGCTAAATGGCTTAAAATCGTAATACCTAACCGCGCCACCTGATTTTGCGACGGCCTCTTTTGCGTCTTGGCGTAGTTCGGTGAGTAAAATTTCACGCAGATCCGCGCTATCTCTAGCCTGCAGCAAGCACTCTCTGGCGTGATTTTCGTAGCCGCGCGTATCGTCGCCGAAATGTATCTGCTCCTTTGTGCCGCCAGCGATTTTGCTCTCTTCGTGCTTGCCGTAAAACTCCCACGTCACGGTCGCCGTCGCTTCAAAATCAAAAATTTCGTGCGAAATTTCTACCAAGTCCTCAGGCTTAGCTTGGTTGCCGCTTACTAGATTTCGCAGCCCTTTTAAAAACGGCTCGTGTAAACTTAGCTCGTCAAATTCGCTCATTTTAAATCCTAAATTTGATTTTGCGCGTCTAGTCTCGCGCGCTTTTTTATCTCGCTTAAAAACTCCGCTCCGCCGTCGCCAAAAGCCTCGCGCGGCACGGCGTAAAACATGGAGTTTGCGATGATAACGACGACGAAACTACCGACATAGCGGGCGTCGCTGATGACGTTATAAAAATATCTGCCCTCGCCGAATTTGCTTTTTTGCACGAAAAACCCATCCTCTAAGATCACGCTTTTTGGTCCGAATTCGCCGTAGTTTGCTTTATTTATCAGCGCACGAGTAAGCAGCCAAGGCCGCAGCCCAGTAGCGTAAAGCAGAGTAAAAAACGCGGCCATCCACGATAGGTAGGCTAGATTTTCTACGCCGCTAAAACCGTAATCCCTAAGCAAGTCGCTAAGCTCCCTGAAGTAAAATTTGACGCACAAAAGCGTGATAAAAAACATGCCAAGAGCCGACGCCGTAAAGTCGCATATACGTATGTTTCGCATAAATTTATCGCCCTTATAAACAATCTTGCCCACCTCGCGCGTCATGGCTTCATACTCGGCGCTAGGCTTTATCTCAAATTCGGCTTTTAAATTTGACATTTGCTTCCTTTAAATTTTGATGAGATATTATCAAATTTGGCCTAAATTTACGCTATTTTTAAAACCGCCTTTAAAACGAGAATTAAGCCTAAATTTCGTAAAATCACCGCCAAGACGCGAGGTCGCGTAATACGTTTAAAGGCAAACGATGCAAAGCTCAACTCCATAAATCCCGCTAAATTTAAACCGAGTCAACCAATCAATTTAGATTTAACGGAGAAAACCATGAAAAGACGAGACTTTCTAAAACTAGGCGCGCTCGCGGCAGCTTCAGCGCAGGCAAAGCAATTTGACGCCGCGGCACAGGCGATATTTGACGAGCAGATGGGGCTTTGCGCGAATAAATTCGGCGCGTTTTACGTAAAAACCATCGGCGGCAGGGTCGTGGGCACAGAGCCATTTGAGGGCGACGCGATGCCAACGGTGCTAAACAACGCCCTAAGCGATCACATTCAAAACGAAACGCGCGTGAAATACCCCTACGTGCGAAAAAGCTTCCTCGAAAATCCCGCAGATCCAAAGCCGCAGCTTCGCGGTAAAGAGCCCTTCGTGCGCGTTAGCTGGGACGAGGCGATAAAGCTAAGCGCTAAAATTTTAAAAGAAAACTTCGACAAATACGGCTCGGAGGCCATCTACGGGCAGCTTTATCAGTGGGGCAGCCTCGGTAAGGTCGGCCACTCGCAGCGCACCGCAAAACGCATGCTAAACGCGCTAGGAGGCTACGTGAGCGAGCTTGGAGGCTACTCATACGGCGCGGCGACGGCGTTTTTGCCTCACGTGACGGGCTCTATCGATCCGACGCACGCTCCGACGCGCTGGGAGGGCGTGGTAAAAGAGGCCAAAACGATCGTGTTTTGGGGTACGAACCCGGTCGTTTCAAACAAAATTGCCATCGGCGTTCCGATGCACAACTCCTACGCCTACTACGAGATTATGAAGGATAAATTTAAAAAAGGCGAGATGAAAATTTACAGCGTGGACGTTTACCGCAACGAAACGGCGGAGTATTTCGGCGCGCAGTATCTGGCCGTGCGCCCCTGCACCGATACGGCGATGCTGATCGGGCTTTGCGATTATCTTTACGAAAACGGGCTATACGACAAGGAATTTATTGAGCGCTACACGGTCGGGTTTGATAAATTTAAGGATTATTTCACGGGCGCAAAAGACGGCGTGAAAAAGGATCTAAAATGGGCGAGTAAAATTTGCGGCGTGAGCGAAAAGGAGCTAAAAATCCTAGCCGATACTCTAGCTAAAAAAGACACGCTCATAGTTACAGGCTACGCGATACAGCGTCAGCACCACGGCGAGATGGCGTACTGGGCGCTGATCACGCTAGCTGCGATGCTAGGCGACATCGGCAAGACGGGGCGCGGCTACGTGATGAACGATCAGATGCATAAAAACGCCGATATCAGCTTCATCGCGCCAAAGCTTCAGGCATTTAACCCGGCGGTAAACGAAAAATACATCGCCCCGCAAGGCAAGCTAGCCAAGGCCAAATACCACGAGATACCAAACAGCAGGCTCATAGACGCGATCATGGAGCCTGGCAAGCAGATCGAGCGCAACGGCAAAAAGTACGTCATGCCGCACATTAGAGTGATGTTTAACGCCAACGGCTCGACCTTCACCCGCCACCCGGATACCAACCGCGCGGTCGAAGCGATGAAAAAGATCGAAGCGATCATCACCACCGAGCCCTTTTGGACGAGTACGGCTAGGCTCAGCGACATCGTACTACCGGCGGCTCTTGAGTGCGAGCGCACGGATATCGAGTTTGCAAACTCCACTAGAGAGTATCTTTTTGCCATTAAGCCGCTCGTAAAGCCCGCGGGCGAGAGCAAGAGCGACTTTGAGATCGCGCGGCTCATCTGCGCGCAGTGGGGCGAGGAGTACGAGCAGGCCTTTAGCGAGGGTAAAACGGAGCTTGAGTGGGTAAAGGAAATCTACGCCGATGCAGTCCAAAAGGCTGAAGGCATGGGCATAGCGATGCCGAAATTTGAGGAGTTTTGGCAAAAGGGCTACGTCAAATTTGATAAGATCGACGAGAAAAAGCGCTACTTTACAAACTACGCGGACTTCCGCGCCGATCCCGAGAAAAACGCGCTAAAAACGCCGTCGGGCAAGATCGAGCTATACTCCGAGGCAGTCGAAAAGCTAGGTTATCCCGACTGCCCGCCGCACGCGACGTGGATGGAGCCTTTTGAGTGGCTGGGCGGCGACGTGAGCAAATATCCGATCGCCATCAGCGGCGCGCACTCTAAATTTAGGCTCCACTCGCAGCTAAACAGCTCGCTCATCCGCAACTACGCTGAGATCGCGAACCGCGAACCCGCGCTCATTAGCCCCGCCACGGCAAAGGCGCGCGGCATAAAAACGGGCGACGTGGTGAGGATATACAACGACCGAGGCGAGATCCTCTGCGGCGCGCTGGTAAGCGACACCGCGCAAGATAACGTCGTGATCGTGAGCGAAGGCGCGTGGTACGACCCCGCCGTCTGGGGCGAGAAAAGCTTTTGCAAACACGGCAACATAAACGTGCTAACGAGGGACGTACCTAGCTCGCAGCTCTCGCAAAGCAACACCGCGCACACGAGCATGGTGCAGGTCGAGAAATTTAAAGGAGAACTACCGAGTATAACGGCGTTTGATAGACCCGTGACGATAGAGGCTTAGGCTTTTAGGATTTAAATTTGAGCGGTTAAATTTAGCCGCTCAAATTTGACTATTTTTTAAATTTACACGCTCAAATTTAGTGTCAAATTTAACTCAAATTTGACCGTTCCAGCACTTGCTCCAAGACGCTAAATTTTAAATTTGCTTTCAAATCAGCCGTTTTTTTGCCTAAAATTTGTAAAATTAGCCCAAAAAAAGGATAAAAAATGAGCCAAAAAACGCTAACGATCATCGACACTTTCGGATTTTTTTTCAGGCTTTACTACGCGATGAGCGGACTAAAAAACCGCGAAGGCAAGCCAAGCGGCATGGTGAGCGGCTTTGCTAGCTTTATCATGAATCTGCGCCAGGAGTTTGCCAGCGACTACATCATCTTTGCGCTAGATAGCAAGGGCAAAACGCTGCGCCACGAGATCCTGGGTGAGTATAAAGCCAACCGCTCCGAGCCGCCCGCCGCGCTAAAAGAGCAGCTGCCCGTGTGTATCGAGATGATAGAAAAAATGGGCCTAGCCGCCGTGAGCCGCGAAGGCTACGAGGCCGACGACATCATCGCTAGCGTCGTAAAGGAGTGCAAGCAGCGGGATATATTTGTACGCATAGTGACGCATGACAAGGACCTATATCAGCTCATCGAGGACGGCAAAGTAAGCATCTACAGCCCTCAAAGCAAGATCGACCACGATAGTGCGAGCTGCGTCGAAAAATACGGCGTTCCGCCAAGCTGCATACGCGATTTTCTCGCGATCGCGGGCGATAGCTCGGATAATATCCCGGGCGTCAAAGGCATCGGCGCGGTGGGCGCCAAAAGGCTACTAAATGAATTTGGTAGCTTAGAAAGCATCTACGAAAACCTGCCGCTAGTGCGAAACGAACGTATCCGCGGCATGCTAGCAGAGGGGCGAGAGAGCGCGTTTTTGAGCAAGCGCCTAACCTCGCTCTTTGACGACGTGCCTGATGTGCTCGATCTAAAAAGGGCGGAATTTCCCGAGCAAAATCCGCTCGTAAAAGTCGCTGATACTCTTCGCGAATACGATCTAAACCGCCTTTTAAAAGCGTTGCAAAATAGCCAAGACGCGGGCGAAAACGCGGAATTTAAGCTCGGCTTTAACGCGCGGCTTTTAACGGACGAGAATGAAATCGAGCGACTACTGGCAAACGTTGGCGCGGACACGCTCGTAGCCTTTGATACCGAGACCACGGACGTCGATACGCAAAACGCCCGTCTGGTGGGCTTTAGCTTTTGCTTTAACGACGAGGAGGCCTACTACGTGCCCGTGGCGCACGAGTATCTGGGCGCGCCGAAGCAAGTAAGCGAGAAATTTGCCGCCTGGGCGATCTCGCAAATTTACAAAGGCTGCGTGATCGGGCAAAATTTAAAGTACGATTTTAAGGTCGTTAAGCGAAATTTGGGGCTTGAGCCGCCTGCAAATTTTAAAGACACGATGATACTGGCCTGGCTCATGGATCCAAGCTCAAGCGTAGGAATGGACGCGCTAGCTAAGCGCCTCTACGACTACGACACGATCAAATTTGAAGACGTGGTAAAGCGCGGAGAGACCTTCGCTTCCGTAGCACTTGAAAACGCCGTAAAATACGCCGCCGAGGATGCTTGGATAACGCTGAAGTTTTACAAAAGCTTTTTAAATTTGCTTGATCCTGAGCTGGTAGCGCTTGCAGGCAAGCACGAGTTTCCTTTCATCCTCACGCTATTTGATATGGAGCGCGAGGGCATCGCGATAAACCAGGAAAAAATGCAAAATTTAATCCTAAAAAATGACGCTAAGATCAAGGCGCTGACGAGCGAAATCTACGAGCTAACGGGCGAAAATTTTAATATCAACTCCGTTAAGCAGCTAGGCTCGGTGCTGTTTGAACACCTAAAACTACCCGTAAAGAAAAAGACCAAAACGGGCTACAGCACCGATGAGGCCGTGCTGGCCGAGCTCATCGAGGAGCATCCCGTCATCGAAAAACTACTCGAGTACCGCGAGCTATATAAGCTGCAAAGCACCTACTGCGAGCCGCTGCTAAATTTAGCCAAAAAAGACGCCGACGGCAGGATATACACGAACTTTATCCAGACGGGAACGAGCACGGGCAGGCTCTCGTCTAAAAACCCGAATCTGCAAAATATCCCAGCTCGAGGCAGCCTAGCAAAGGACGTGCGAGGCTGCTTTGAGGCCAAAAGCGGCTTTAGCTTCGTAGGCCTTGACTACTCGCAGATCGAGCTGCGGCTACTTGCGCATTTTAGCCGCGACGAGGCGCTTTTGCGGGCGTTTGCGAACGACGAGGACATCCACGCGCGCACTGCGATTAGTATATTTGGCAGCGCCGAGGGGCAAAACCGCGCGGTGGCAAAGAGCATAAATTTCGGCCTCATCTACGGCATGGGCTCGAGCAAGTTGGCAAATCAAGTAAGTATCACGCGCGCCGAGGCAAAAGAGTATATCGAGCGCTATTTTAAAGCTTTCCCTACGATAAAAGGCTTTTTAGAGGGGATAAAAACCGCTGCCAAAAACGAGGGCTTCGTGCGTACGCTGCTGGGTAGAAAGCGGCTGTTTGACTTTACTACCGCGACGCCGATGCAAACGGCGATGTATGAGCGCGAGGCGGTAAATACGATATTTCAGGGCTCGGCTGCGGATATCATCAAGATGGCGATGGTAAAAATCCGTCCGCTTTTAAGCCAGCGCGCTAGGATGCTTTTGCAGATACACGATGAGCTGATTTTCGAGGTGCAGGACGGTTATGCCGAGGAGTTTGGCGCAGCGGCGCAAAAAATAATGCAAGAAATTTACAAACTAAACGTGCCGCTAAAAACGAGCCTAAACGTGGCGAAGGATTGGGGCGAACTGAAGTAAAATTTTATGCTTTACGCGTCAAATTTCGGTTCAAATATTGACTTTACAAAAAAAAAAAAAACGATACAATCGACTCGCAAAATTTAACGTAAAGGAAATGACATGGCAAGTGCGGTCGAGGATAAAATTTCAGAAGGCATCAAGAATGCTTTAGAAAGCGTCGTTAGTAGCAGGGAAGAATATTATAGTAAAAATCCGCTTCCAAGCGTCGGAGACGTAAAAAGTCTAATATCTAGTTGTAGTTATAAAAATGCGGCTATTTCAGGTGGAGCTGGACTAATACCGGGTCCTTGGGGTATGGCGGCGGCAGTGCCCGAAATTATAGCGATCGTCAGAAATCAAATGGCTATGGTGGCCGACATAGCCAAGGCTCACGGCAAGACGGCTAGCAACGAGCTTATTTTGGATATACTATTTGGAGCAAGCGGCAACGTAGCGACGGGACTAGTAGTGGTGCATGGACAAAAAATTTTGGTAAAACGCGCCGGAGCTAGGGTTATACAAAAAAATAGTAGCGATGCTGGGCGGTAAAATAACGCAGCAATTAGCCAAGTCTATGGTTGCAAAGTGGCTTCCCGTTGCCGGTGCTGCTGCTATGGCTGCGTGGTCTAAAATAAGCACCGATAAAATCGGTAAAAAAGCCGATTTTATATTTTCAAAACAAATAGAATACGAAACCGCAACCGATGAATTAACTCAAATTAACGACGGTGCTACGCAAATGCAATTAGCTGCCGAGGATTTAAAATCGGCGTATCAAGATTTAGCTCAGAGTGCAAATCTGTCTCTTATACACATCTCCGAGCCCACGAGACTAGCGCTCATCTC
>CAUUAH010000024.1:0-15515 GCA_963542985.1 uncultured Campylobacter sp.
CACGCGTAAGATCGTCGGCAGCGTCAGATGTGTATAAGAGACAGGAGTATCTTTAGCTGCGGTTTTGGCGTTTTGTAAAATTTGATCAAGCTTAGCAAAGCTTTCGTTCGTGCTTAGGCTGTCGTCTTTAGCAAGTGTTGAAATTTGCTCCAAAAGCTGCTGATTCGAGAGATTTTTTATATCGCCGAACAGCTTATTTATCGCGCTAGGTAGGTTAAATTTGCCGTTTAGCGCCTCTTTTAAATTTGCCTCTAGCATGATGCCCGAGCTTTTTATCTGTTCGTTTAGAGGCGCGTTTTTTAGATCGGCGACCGGTTTTAAAAACTCCTTTAGCTTGAGCACAAATTCCTTTAGATCGGGCTCGTTTTCGGCAAGAGCCACGAAGCTTTTCATATCTTTTGCGAGATTTGGCGAGAGCTGGAGATTTTTCGCCTGCGCGGCGAGCTCTTTGGCCTGCGTCGGACTTGATTTTAGCTCGTTTAAAAGCTTATTTACGAGCTTATCGAGATCCTTTACGGCGTTATCCGCAGCCTCGGAGTCCAAATTTTGCGAGGGTGCGGGCTGATTTTTAAAAAGATTTTTAGTTTCGCCCGCCTGACCCGTCTGTCCGGCGTTTGCGCCGCCTACGCCGCCGGTTTTGGGTAGCGCGCCGCCGACTGCGGCCTGGGTCGCGACTTGCGAGCTTACTGAGTTACTTACTGATTCCATACGGCTATATCGTCAAATTTGAGATTTTCATTAGCTATTTGCCATCGTGCCGGGGCTGTGCTCAAAGTCGCTTCTGCTTTCAAGCGGAACGGTCTTTTGTGTGAGGCAAAACGCGATGAGAAACGCAAGCAATGCCACGTAAACCCACATAAAGCCGTCAAAGCCTAAAATTTGCATACTAGCACCCATTATCACGGACGAAAGAAGCGAGCCGAAAGAGTAACTAAAAAGTACGGCGCGCCCTACTTCGATGCCTTGGTTTTTGTGCTTTAAAACGTCGTTGGCACGAGCAAGCGATAACGCGTAGAGGCAAAAAGCTCCCGAGCCCAGAAAAAACGACAAAACGTACTGCGCGTAGATAGAGGGCTTAAGCGCCAAAAAACAAATAGCCGCACACAGCGACACGCCCGCGCAGCACATTATCGCGGGACGGCGGCCGAATTTATCCGAAAAACCGCCGATTAGAGAGTGGGCGATAAAGCCGCCCGCCATCGCGACGGTCATAAAAAACGAAACCTCTCTCGCACCGTATCCTTGCAGCAGGATATAAACGCTAGCCATCGTAAAAAAGCCGTTTATAAGGATACCGGCTACGATACTGGTAATGAGTGCCAAAGGCACGAGCGCAAATACTCTCGGGATCGAGACGCTCTTTTTTTCGGGGATCGGCGGCTCTTTGATACGGATCAAATTTAAAGGAATACTTGAAAACAAAATAAACGCCGCGCTAAGCAAAAGTACGTGAGAAGTGGATAAATTTAGCGATAGCACGAGGATGCCCAGCCCAAAACATACGTAAAACGTGATCTCGTAAAAGGCCAGTACTCGCGAGCGCACTTCGTTTCTAGCGCGCGCATTAAGCCAGCTTTCGATTATCATCAAGATCGAGTAGTAGCAAAACCCGAGGCAGCCGCGCAAAGACGCCCAAAAGTAAAGGTTTTGGCTAAGATCGTGAAACATCGCCGCGATACCAAAAAGCGACGCGAATATCCCAAAGCTCCTGATGTGGCCGACTTTTGAGACGATTTTATGCGAAAATATCGTGGCCGCCATAGCTCCAACGAAAAATACCGCGATAACAAATCCCGTCTCCAGCTCGCCCGCGCCCATTTTTTTTAGTTCGACGCCGGCCGAGCTGATGATGAGGCCGTTTCCCACAAACAAAAACGCCATCCCGACGAATAGTGCAAACATCGATCTGATCGTTATTATAGAGCTATTTCTCATTGCTTTTTACTCCGTATATCAAAGCGCCCGCAGGCATCGCCGCAAGCGCGATCAAAAACGCGGCTATGTCGAGGTTGTCGTGCCTTTTTAGCGCTAAAAACCCGACGACCAAAACCGCATACGCGATCAGCCGAAAAGGAACGAAAGCGGTGAAGTAGTTGGGCGAATTTTGCTTTAAATTTTGTGCGAAATTTTGCTTTTTTGAGGGCTTAGTTTCGCTATTTTGGTTTGACTTGCTCAAATTTGACTCGTTTGCCGGGCTTAAATTTGACTCGATATTTTGATCTGCGCCGCTTAAATTTGGATCGTCAAATTTGCCCTGCACGGCTTCGTTTTGTTCTGTTGCCGCGTCAAATTTAACCCGCTCATTTTCGCTATTTAAATTTAACTCCGCCGCTTGATCAAATTTCGCGTCCGTTTTTGCGTAGTCCTCTAAATTTAACGCGTCCAAGCGCTTAGCATCTTCGCGGTACGGGTCATGCCCGTAAAATTTAGCCTCCGCAGGGCGATCAGGAAACTCCTCGTGATTTTCGCCCCACTCATCTATGTCGTCATCTGCGGAGGCGTCGTAGTCTCGCACGCCGTTTTGCACGCGTTTTTTGTAGGCTCTAAATGTCGTGGCAAGCACCAAAAGTGAGCCCGCAAACGCAACCTGCGAGCTATAAAACCACGCGCGGCCAAATACCGCCGATCCCAGCAATAGCAAAGCCTCAAAAGCGCCGTAAACGGCAAGGAGCTTAAGATTCACTCATCGTCCTCGTCCTTTGCGGGTTTAAATTTGCCTTTATCTTTTAGTTCATCTAGGCTTTTTATCTGCGCGTCGTAGGCCTTTTTGATATTTAGGCCGGCTGCGGCGATACCGACTGCGATGCCTGCAAACAGCGTCCACGTCCAGCCAGTTTCCTTCATCATCCAGTAGCCAAACCCGGCCCCGATAGCAAGCGCGACGACGATAGAAATACCCAGACTTAGCTGCTCGGCACCCTTTACGACGTCGCCTAAATTTATCTTCGCCATTAGGCAAATCCCCAGCTGTTTTTCATGCGCTCTTGTATCGCTTCGCGCTCTTTTCTAGCCTCTTTTAGGCGCTCTTCAAGATCGGCGATCCTTGCTTTTACCTCGCGCATTTCTTCGTTTTCGCTTGTGCTTTCCGCAGCTATCTCGGCAAAGCTCTCGTCTGCGGCTTTAATGGCAAATTTGATATCCTCTTCGCTCATCGCGTCGCAGATAAAGCCCGTCTCAAACTGGCTAGGCGCAAGATAAACGCCCTTTTTAAGCATTTTGGCGTGAAATTTGGCGTAAAGCTTAACATCGCTTTTTAATGCGTCGTCGTAGTTTTTAACCTCGCTTGCGGTAAAGAAAAAGCCAAACATCGAGCCTCGCACCGTCGTTTGTAGCGCGATGCCGTGCTTCGCGGCGACGCTTTTTAGCCCATGAGCGAACAGTACGGCTAGTTTGTTTAGGCGGTCATAAAGATCATGATCGGCGAAAATTTTACTCAGGCTTGCGATGCCGGCGGCCATGGCCACTGGATTACCGCTTAGCGTACCCGCCTGATACACCGCGCCTTCGGGGCTCAGGCAGTCCATGATAGCAGCCTTTCCGCCAAATGCCGCCGCAGGGCAGCCTCCGCCGATAACCTTACCAAAGGTCACGAGATCAGCCTCTATGCCATTAAATTCGAACGATCCGTGCCTGCTTGCGCGAAATCCGCTCATAACCTCGTCAAAAATAAGCACCGCGCCGTTTTCATCGCAAAGGCGTCTAAGCTCGCCTAAAAACTCGTTATCAGCAGGCACCAGCCCCATGTTTCCCGCGATCGGCTCGATGATTAGCGCGCCGATTTTGCCAGGATTTGCCTCAAATATCGCCCTCACGCTAGCTATATCGTTGTAGCGCGCTAGATATGTGTTTTTCACCACGTCTGCCGGCACTCCGCCGCTAGAAGCGTTGCCGTAGGTCGTAGCACCACTGCCTGCTTTTACCAAAAGCGCGTCGCTGTGTCCGTGGTAGCAGCCTTCAAATTTTATCAGCCCGTCCTTACCGCTAAAGCCGCGCGCTACGCGGATAGCGCTCATCGTGGCTTCGGTGCCGGAGCTTACGAAGCGTACCTTTTCTACGTTTTTAAACTCGTCGCAGATTAGCTTTGCTAGCTTGGTTTCCAAATTTGACGGAGCGCCAAAGCTTAGTCCCTTTTTAGCCGTCGCTATCACTGCACTCTCGATATCCGGATCGCAGTGCCCGAAAATGAGCGGTCCCCAGCTCTGGATGAAGTCTAGATAGCGGTTACACTCGATATCGACTAGATACGCGCCCTCTCCACACTCTACTATAAAAGGCTCGCCGCCTACGCTGCCAAACGCGCGAACGGGCGAATCCACGCCGCCCGGGATATATTTTTTAGCTAGCCCAAAAGCTTCTTTGTTAGTCATTTTTTATCCTTATTGAAATTTATAACGTATTCGTAAAGCAAATTTATCTCTTCGTCGGTTAGAAAGTAGCTAGGCATCACGCTTTTTGCGCTTAGCACGCCCTCTTTAAACGTCTCAAAATCAAGATTGTTTATCCTGGGCGCTCTTAGCTCGTCGTCGATGACCTGCTTGGTTTTTTTATCGAAATGTCTATATTTTGATATGAGCGAGCCTTCGCCGCCGCTGCCGTGACACTTGTCGCAGCCGATGCCGCGCGGGTTTTGATAGAGCATCCTTGCGTATTCGTTTTTCGTGATAAAATCGCTCGCAAACGCCGCACCGTAAAGCAACCAAAAAATCAGCCAAATTTTCATAAATTCTTTCGCTTTTTCGTAATTTTAATCTAAAATTAGCTATCATACAATCTTTGCGATTAAAAAGTAATAAAGGACGAAAATGACGATATTAGACGGCAAAAACGTAAGTGCGCAAGTAAAAGAAAGAGTAAAAAACAAAGCGTTAAATTTGAAAAATCAAGGCATAGAGCCTGCGCTTGCGGTGATACTGGTCGGCGAGGATAAAGCCAGCCAAACCTACGTCGCGGCAAAAGAAAAAGCCTGCATAGCATGCGAGATAAAAAGCGTAATGCACCGCTTGCCCGAGTCTACGACACAAAGCGAGCTAATCGCGCTAATAGACGTGTTAAATTTAGACGACGGCATCGACGGCATCCTAGTTCAGCTGCCGCTACCAAAACACATAGATACGAATAAAATTTTAGAAACCATTAGCCCCGAAAAAGACGTAGACGGCTTTGCCGCGATAAACGTCGGCAAACTAGCTAGCGGGCTTGACGGATTCGTACCGTGCACGCCGCTAGGCATAATGGAAATTTTTAAAGCCTACGATATAAATTTAGAGGGCAAAAACGCCGTCGTGATCGGACGTAGCAACATCGTGGGCAAACCGATGGCAAATCTACTGCTAAACGCCAACGCGACCGTAACCGTGACGCATAGCAAAACGCGAAATTTAAAAGAAATTTGCGCGGACGCCGACATCCTAGTAGCCGCTATCGGTAGGGCCGATTTCGTAACGGCCGATATGGTAAAAGACGGCGCAGTAGTAATCGACGTAGGCATAAACCGCATGGACGACGGCAAGCTAAAAGGCGACGTCAAATTTGACGAGGTAGCGCCAAAATGCTCGTTTATAACGCCTGTTCCAGGCGGCGTAGGTCCGATGACTATCGCGATGTTACTGTCAAACACCATAAAATCAGCCAAAAACCGCGCGAAAAAGGCATAAATTTTGAAAAAAGCGTTTAATAAATTTTTAGATTTTTCAAACAGCTGGACGGGCACGGTAATCATCGTCTTGCTCGTGATTTTCTTTGTCGCGCAGGCCTTCGTGATACCCTCAGGTTCGATGAAGGACACGCTTTTGGTCGGCGATCATCTTTTCGTTAAAAAATTTAGCTACGGCATCTCGACTCCGCGCATTCCGTGGATCGAGGTCAAGGTTTTGCCCGATTTTAACGGTAACGGCCACCTCATCGAGGGAACAAAGCCCGAGCGCGGCGATATCGTGGTTTTTCGCTATCCTCACGATGAAAAGATCCACTACGTCAAGCGAAATTTCGCGGTCGGCGGCGATGAAGTGATTTTCACCGAAAAGGCGCTATTTTTACACCCGCACGAGGGCGAGGAGTTTATAAAGGCGAATTTCGACGAAAAAGATATAGTTAAATTCGGCGGTAAGCTTTTCGTGCGCGAGCCCTATAAATTCGGCGGCATCCACTACGACGAGAAGGTAAATTTATTTGAACTAGCCGTAAACTACCTAAACTCGAGCAAATTCGCCATGCAACCCGTTATCGTAAACGAGCTACCAAGCGTAGGCAACTATCCGTTTAATGCGTTTTATTTTCAGGTTCCAGAGGGCGAGTTTTTCATGATCGGCGACAACCGCGACCACTCGAACGACAGCCGCTTTTGGGGGCCCGTGGCCTATAAAAACATAGTCGGCAAGCCTTGGTTTGTCTACTTTAGCTGGGACGACGAATACAAAATCAGATGGAACAGAGTCGGCAAGAGCGTGGACTTTATACAAAACTCGCCAGAGCTACTAGACGCCGCCAGAGCCGAAGCCAAAAACGACGGGAATAAGATCGAATGAACCTTGACAACATCGACTTCGCACAGGTTGCGATCCTAGTCGCCGTGCTCGTTATCTCCGTCGTCGGGCACGAGATCGCGCACGGATACGCGGCGTTTAAATTCGGCGACTTGACCGCTAAAAATTTGGGGCGACTCAGTATAAATCCCATAAAACACGTCGATCCGCTAGGCACTATCGTCGTGCCCGCACTCATGTACCTTAGCACGGGAGTGACGTTTGGCTGGGCTAAACCCGTACCCATAAATTTACGCACGGTGCTTTATAACGGCGGCTACAAGGCTGCTATTATCGTCGCGCTTGCAGGTATCGCATACAACCTCGCTCTTTTTACGCTAGCGTTTTGCCTATTTAAATTTATAGGTTTTGACGGCTTTTTTAACGGCGCGGTAGCGGAGTTTGTATTTATGCTAGCAGCCGTAAATTTAGTCCTAGCTCTCTTTAACCTCTACCCCATCCCGCCTCTTGACGGCTCCAAAGCACTTGAGTATCTTTTGCGCATTTTTGGGCTTCACGGCGCGGCAAACTGGCTAAATAGCATGCAAAGATACGGCTTTATCGCACTAGTTATCATCGTGATCTCGCCGCTAAAGGATTATTTTTTCGAGCCGATACGATATGCCGTTGCTATCATGAGAATGTTTTTGTAAACGGCAAATTTTAAAATTTAGCCTAAATTTCGCTCCTAAAGGCTCGCGGTGAAATTTTACTTTAATGCTTTTTTGCTATAATTAAGCATTTTTTAGCTTATGGAAATTTCATGAAAATAGACAAAATTTTTATCGCGAGCGACCACGCGGGCTTTGATCTTAAGGCGCAAATTTGCGGGCTTTTAAAAAACGAAGGTTTTGACGTATGCGATCTAGGAACGCATAGCAAAGATAGCGTTGATTATCCCGATTTTGCCGAGCTTATGGCGCAAAATTTACTAGGCGATAACCAATACGGCGTGCTAATCTGCGGTACGGGTATCGGCATCAGTATCGCGGCCAACCGCCATGCGCACGTTCGTTGCGCGCTTTGTCACGACGTCACAACGGCAAAACTAGCGCGCGAACATAACGACGCAAACGTACTAGCCATGGGTGCTAGAACGATAGGCGACGCGGTCGCTGCAGATATGATAAAGGCCTTTTTCGCTACCGAATTTGCCGGCGGCAGGCACGAAAGACGCGTGAAAAAGCTAGGAGGCGAGAAATGACTGATTGGCTCGTACTTACCGTTTTGATATGCATTTGTATCTATCTCACCGTTATGGTGTTTTATTTTAAAACCTTGCTTAAAAAAGAGCGCGCGACGCGCGATTTTATGAAAAACAATCTCCAAGATACCGAGGTCGTCATCCGCAAGCTGCAAGTCCAGCTACAGCGTGGCCTGGGCAATATCGACATCCTCACCGACGAGCTAAATAAAGTCAAAAACGACGCCAATGCCCTTCGCACCAGAAACTCGCAGTACCGCCTAGAAAACGACAAACTCCGCCAGCGCATCCGCGAGCTAGAGGGCAAAATCGAAGCGCTACTATAAATCAAATTTAAAGGCAAAAAATGAAAGAACTAGACAAAGCGGGGAAGGAGTTTTTATTAAATTCTATCCGCTGCATAAACGATTTTCCAAAACCGGGCATAGTATTTCGCGACATCACGACGCTGCTAAACAACAAAGAAGCGTTTAATTTTCTAATCGACCATCTCGCGGCTCGCTACGATAACGCTAGTATCGACTTTATCGCCGGTATCGAGTCGCGCGGATTTATATTTGGAGCGGCTTTAGCGGCTAGACTGCGACTGCCTTTCGTGCCGATTAGAAAGCCTAAAAAACTGCCATACATCACGATCTCGCAAAAATATAGCCTAGAGTACGGCGTGGATGAAGTACAAATCCACATCGACGCATTCGGCGAAAAAGCGGGCGCAAAGGTACTTTTGATCGACGATCTAATCGCTACGGGCGGTACCGCAAAAGCAAGCGTAGAGCTAATCAATCAAACAAACGCAATTTGCGTAGAGGCCTGCTTTTTGATAGATTTAAAGGATCTAGGCGGTAGCAAAAATTTACGCCCTCTAACTAAAATTTACAGCATTTTGGAGCTATGATGGAAGAATTTTTTACAAAACTACTCATCGAGTACGGCTACATCATACTTTTCGTCTGGTGCATAATGGAAGGCGAAATGGCGCTCATAATGGCGGGAATCCTCTCTCATCAAACGCATATGCATATCGCGCCGGCCATCTTCGTAGCAGGTCTGGGCGGCTTTGTCGGGGATCAAATTTACTTTTATCTAGGCCGCTACAACAAAAAATATATCGCTAAAAAACTTCACACTCAGCGCCGTAAATTCGCCATCGCGCACATAATGCTGAAGAAATACGGCTGGCCGATCATTTTTATTCAGCGCTATATGTACGGCTTTCGCGTCATCATACCGTTGACCATCGGCTTAACCGGATACAGCGCGAAAAAATACGCGCTCATCAATCTAATAAGCGCGTGGTGCTGGGCTGCGATAACGATAATCCCCGCATGGATCCTCGGCGAGCACATACTTGACATACTGCACAAAGCAAAAGAGCACTGGTACGTCGCCGTGCCGGTAGTGGCGCTATTTTTGGGCATTTTGCTCTACGGCTTTAGGCGCATAGAAAATAAAATTTTAAACGAAAGGAAACACAGAAGTGCGGTTTCAAATAACAAATAAAAAACTAAGCGAAATCAAGGCTGATTTGGAGCTAATTTTCGTCGTAGATAAAAACCTAAAACATAAATTTATAAAAGACGAAAAGGCGTTTAAATTTGCCAACTACAAGGGCGAGAGCGTCTTGCTTTTACTTGAAAGCGGCAGGGTTTACGTCCCGCTAAATAAGCTTGGCTATGACGAGCTTCGCATAGCTGCGGCAAAGGCCTATAACGCCGTAAAATCGCTAAACATCAAAAGCCTAAAGCTAGCCTCATACGTCGTAGGTTGCCAAAAAATGAGCTTTCAAGCTCTAACCGAGGGCTTTTTGCTGGGCGCTTACGAATTTAACAAATACAAAGAAAAAAAAGAAAAATACGCGCTAAAAGATATTATTTTTAGCTCTGAGGAGTATAACGACAAGGACGTCCGCGAAAACGACGCAAAGGACGGCTTTACTCACGGCGAGATAATCGCCTCTGCGACAAATTTTACCAAAGATATCGTAAACGAAATACCTGAAATCTACACTCCGCAAAAAATGGCCGAAGAGGCGCAAAATCTAGCCAAAAACTACCCAAATTTAAGCTGCAAAATTTACGACGAAAAATTCCTCGAAAAAGAAAAGATGAACGCATTCTTAGCGGTAAACAGAGCCAGCATCCATCCGCCTCGCCTCATCCACCTCATCTACAAGCCAAAAGGCGCAAAAAAACGCGTAATCTTCGTCGGCAAAGGGCTAACGTACGATAG
The DNA here is from genome assembly GCA_963542985.1 of uncultured Campylobacter sp. Taxonomy (GTDB): domain Bacteria; phylum Campylobacterota; class Campylobacteria; order Campylobacterales; family Campylobacteraceae; genus Campylobacter_A. The sequence continues at coordinate 9,955 of CAUUAH010000024.1, forward strand.
CGGCGGACTTAGCCTAAAGCCTGCTGATTATATGCTAACGATGAAAGCCGACAAAAGCGGCGCGGCTGCGGCGATGGGTATAATTAAAGGCGCGGCCGAGCTAAATTTGTCGTTTGAAATTCACGCTATTTTAGGCGCGACCGAAAATATGATCGGCGGCAACGCCTATAAACCAGACGACGTGCTGATATCTCGCAGCGGCGTTAGCATCGAGGTGCGCAACACCGACGCCGAGGGCCGTTTAGTACTCGCCGACTGCCTTAGCTACGCGCAGGATTTTAAACCAGACGTGCTAATCGACATGGCGACGCTAACGGGCGCTTGCGTGGTAGGCCTTGGCGAATACACAAGCGGCATAATGGGCAACAATGAGGAGCTAAAGGCTGAATTTAAAGCAAAAGCGGCAAAAAGCGGCGAACTAAATACGATTTTAGAGTTTAACCCTCATTTGCGCGAGCTAATCAAAAGCCAGATCGCAGACGTCAGCAACACAGGCTCTAGCCGTTATGGCGGCGCGATCACGGCGGGTCTTTTCCTCGATAAATTTATAAAAGACGAGTTTAAAGACAAATGGATACATCAAGATATCGCAGGCCCAGCTTACACCGAAAAAGCTTGGGGATACAACCAGGCTGGCGCGACGGGAGCGGGCGTGCGAATGAATCTTTATTATCTATGCGCTATGGCAAAGGAGCTGTAATGGGACTAGCAGTAGGTATCGTAGGACTACCAAACGTAGGCAAATCAACCACGTTTAACGCGCTAACGAAAGCGCAAAACGCCGAGAGCGCGAACTATCCGTTCTGCACGATCGAGCCAAACAAAGCCGTCGTGCCGGTGCCCGATAAGCGCCTAGGCGAGCTAGCCAAAATCGTAAATCCAAATAAAATCCAATACTCCACGATCGAATTCGTCGATATCGCGGGACTCGTAAAGGGTGCGAGCGCGGGCGAAGGTCTGGGAAATAAATTCCTCTCAAACATCCGCGAGACAGAGGTGATTTTGCACATCGTGCGCTGCTTTGAGGATGAAAACATCACCCACGTAGAAGGCGGCGTCGATCCCGTCAGGGACGTCGAGATCATCGAAACCGAGCTCATCCTCGCCGACATCGAGCAGCTAAATAAAAAAATCGAGCGTCTAACCCGCGAAGCCAAAGCAAACGCAAAAGGCGCGAAAGAGGCGCTAGAGACGGCAAATGCGCTGCTAGCCCACCTAAACGACGGCAAAAGCGCGAGCAGTTTCAGCGGCAAGGACGACGACGCGTTTATAAATTTAAACAAAGAGCTAAGGCTACTCAGCGCAAAAGAGGTCGTCTACGGCGCAAATGTGGGTGAGGACGGCATCTCGGAGGATAATAAATACGTACAGGCGCTTCGCGAGTTTGCCGCACGCTCGGGGCACGAGGTTATCAAGCTTTGCGCCAAGATCGAAGAGGAGCTCGTCGGACTTAGCGACGAAGAGGCACATGAGTTTTTAAGCTCGCTAGGCACGAACGAAAGCGGCCTGGAAAAGATCATCAAAACTGCATTTGCAAAGCTAAATTTGATCAGCTACTTTACCGCGGGCGTCGTCGAGGTACGCGCATGGACGATCGTAAAAGGCTGGAAAGCGCCAAAAGCCGCCAGCGTCATCCACAACGACTTTGAGCGAGGCTTCATCAGAGCTGAAGTCATCGGCTATGAGGACTACATCGCATGCGGCGGCGAAAACCCAGCCAAAGAGGCGGGCAAAATGCGCCTAGAGGGCAAGGACTACGTCGTTCAAGACGGCGATGTGATGCATTTTAGATTTAACGTTTAAACGCAAATCGGTCAAATTTGGCTTTGCTAACCGAGCGGTTCTTGGCTAAATTTGACCACCTCTGTTTTATGCCGTGCAGCTAACGAGCCTAAACGTGAGCAAAATAAATTTGACACCTTTTCGTGCCGATGTTTTATTTGCCTCAATAATTGCACCCTAAATTTTAGTCTTTAAAAACGCGGTTAAATTCAGCTCGGCGCGGTTTTTGTCGCTCAAATTTGACTCGGCGCTAAATTTAAGGAAAAATTGAAAAAGATCATAGCCGTTTGCGTAACCGCATTAAATTTACTCCATACTCAAATAATTTTCAAGGACACCAAGATTGCGTCGTTTTAGCACATCGTCACACCGCTTAGGCAGCGCGCCCAGATGCTATAACCTATCGATAAAGTTGTATGCAAGCTCTACAAAGAAGCAAAATAGGTCAAATTTGAAAAACAAAACTGGTAAAATTTAACAAAGGAGCGCTATGATAAAATCGGTCTTACTACTACCTTTTGCGCTAAATTTAGCTCTAGCAAATTTGACGAGCGAAGGTCAAACGGCCTACGATGCGGGCGATGAGCAAAGGGCGGCTCAAATTTGGCAAAAAGCGTGCGAAGCAGGCGAAGCGCGCGGGTGTGCAAGGCTTGGGTTTTTATATCAAAGCGGCAAAGGCGTGGAGCAAGACGACGCAAAAGCCGCCAAATTTTATGAAAAAGCCTGCGATTCGGGCGAGTTATTAGGATGCGGTAGCCTAGCCTCGTTACACCAAAACAGAGGCGAACAGGCCAAAGCGACTGCGATTTTTGAGAGAGCCTGCGAAAAAGGATTTGGTTTAAGTTGCTATAATCTAGCTCAAATTTACGAAGCTGGTACTGGCGTCGCGCCGGATGAAAGCAAAGCGCTAAGCCTCTACGTAAAAGCCTGCGAGCGCGGATACGCGGTAGTTTGCTACTATCTAGGCGGCATGTACGCGGACGGTGCAATGGGCAAAAACGACGAAGCCGCGAAAAACTCGAAAAACGCGCTCAAATTTTACTCGCTTGCCTGCGAGGGTAAAATTTACGAAGCGTGTGAGGCTTTGGGCAGGCTTTACGAGGACGGCGAGGCTGGTTTTGCGCAGGATATCAAGGTCGCCAGATCCTATTACGACAAGGCCTGCACCGCAAATGCCTACAAATGCGGCGGCAGCGAGCGTCTGGACGAGATACAGGGCGACTGGGCGCAGTATCAAAGCGGGCAGTTTGAGGCAGCATACGAGCTGGGCAAAGAGGCGTGCGGCAGGGGCGTAGCAAACGGTTGCGCGGCGCTAGCGAAGCTCTACGAAAAGGGGCTTGGCGGAGTACGGCAAGATAGCGAGCAGGCGGTTAAATTTCACGAGAAGGCCTGCGAGGACGGCTTTGGAGCTTCTTGCGCCGAGCTTGGCGATATATTATTTCATGGGCGCAGCGTAAAAAAGGACGTCCCGCGCGCACTCGAGCTTTTTGAAAAGGCTTGTCTCCTTTGGCGGCTGGATTCTTGCGAGAGCCTAGCGGATGCGTATTTTGATGGATCAGACGTGCCGCAAGATGTAGCAAAAGCCTTTAACTTTTACGGGATCGCCTGCCACAACGGGCTAAAACCGGCCTGTACGAATCTAGGCGCGATCTACGAAAAAGGCATAGGCGAAGTGGTAAAAGCGGACGCCAGCGAGGCTGCTAGCCTTTTTGGCGAGGCTTGCGAGGCGGACGATGCGCGCGGGTGCCTAAATCTAGCGCGCCTCCTTGAAAGCAGCGATAAAAAGCAAGCCGCCGCGCTACGCCAAAAGGCGCAAAAGCTGCACGAAAAAGAGTGCGAGGCGGGGCTAGCTAAAAAGTGCATGGAGTTTAAAAAATCAACTAATAAAGGAGAAAAACATGAGTTTTAAAAAAGTTTCATTTGCCGCCGTTGCGGCCGTTTGTCTATTTTTAGGCGGCTGCACTCAGCCTAGAACCACGCAGATAGAGCTACCAAAAAGCGCGCTAGATAGTGTAAATCTACCAAACGAAGTAGCCATAGACGGCGAAAAATTTATCCTAAAGCAAAAAAACGCAAGAACGGCCGAGTATTATCTACCGAATGAAAAAGTGGGCTTTAAATGGACTAAGCTAGTAAGCATCACCGTCGATGAAAACGCCGACATCAACGAATACCAAAGGACCTTTATGACCGCGCTAAAAAGCGGGCAGTTCGGCAAAGCGGAGTATGATTTCAAGTCTATAAACGATAAAGAGTATCAAGCTTACACGATCTACTATCCGATCGCGGGTAACCCGGATTTTGACAACTATGAGATCAATCTAATCCACGTCAAGAGCCTTAACTGCGGGCTGAGAGTCACGCACTACGCGCTAAAGTTTCTAAATATCGCCGATAGAAGCAAATTTCACGCGCTAATCAAACAAAAAATGCCGATATTTTTAGCGCAGATGCCGCAGGTCGAGTGCAAATAAATTTACTTTCGGGCGTTATTTTAGCCGCTGCTAAATTTAGCGCCCTCTTTACGGGCCGATATTTAAATTTGACCCAAAAAACGGCGGCAAATTTGATGTTTTGCTTGCGCCGATAATCAAATTTGACGAGTGTAACGGCTACAAATTTAACGCCGCTTAGTTTTAGGCGGTAAATTTTATGATTCATGCTTACTTGCCAACGGCTTAGGCAAAACTACTCAAAGGAAAAATATGGAAAACGGCGGACTGGCGGTATATTTCGGAGAAAATTTGGCGCAAATTTTATCGCAAAAGATCAAAGCGGTTTATCCTAAATTTGACGCACAGAGCTACTGCGGGCAAATCGCTGAAAGCACGCCAAATTTCGGCTATTCGCAAAGGATTTTAGCACACGCAAACGCACTAAATGAACTTTTGCCGCCGGATTTTAGGCGCGCGGCGGAGATTTTGGTCGCGATTTTAGGAGAAGAAAACCCGAACGAAACGGGCATGTTTAAGCACTTTTACTGGACTTTGCCGCTTGCCAAATACGTCGAAATTTACGGCCTAGACGACTTTGAAACCTCAATGAGCGCGATTGGGGAAATCACAAAGCGCGGCACGGGCGAGTATGCGGTGCGCGCCTTTATCAAAAAATACCCGCAAAACTCGCTCAAAACCATGACGCAGTGGGCACACTCGTCAAATTTTCACCTGCGTAGGCTAGCGTCAGAGGGCCTGCGACCAAAGCTACCGTGGGCTAGCAAGCTGGAGCTTTTCATCAGCGATCCGAGCCCGGTTTTTGCGGTGCTGGAGATACTAAAAGAGGACAAGGTGCGCTTCGTGCAGCGCTCGGTCGCAAACAACGTCGCGGACTATCTAAAGGTAAATTTTGCCGCCGCAAAAGAGCTGCTCATGCGCTGGCAAAGCTCGCAAAACAAAAACACGCAGCAAATCATCCGACACGCCACAAGAAAAATCAAAATTTAGCTTTTTACGCAGATACGCGAGTCGGCGGCTAAATTTGAGATGCAAATTTTATAAACTTATAACGCATTTTATAAATAAAAAAGAGGTTCAATCTGTCGCATAAAAAGTCGAGGCGAGCTTGATAATCGCCGCAGAAAAAAGATCAAATTTACAACCGCCGCCCGAAATCAAATTTGAGCCAAACCCGCAACAATACGCAAATTTTAAAAGCCGCCGTGCTCAAATTTAAAGCCAAACACCCAAGCAAATCCAAAAATCAAAGCGTCAAATTTAAGTCTTTACGTCCAAGCCTGTCTCTTATACACATCTGACGCTGCCGACGATCTTACGCGTGTA
>CAUUAH010000025.1:0-15315 GCA_963542985.1 uncultured Campylobacter sp.
CGCCCAGCTCATCAATATCTCCTCCGCTGGCGGCTACAGCATGGTGCCAAACGCCGTCACCTACTGCGCGAGCAAGTTTTTCGTAAGCGCCTTTACCGAGGGCTTGCACCGAGAGCTGGCGCAGGATAAAGAGGCCAAAATGCAGGCTAAAGTTCTAGCGCCCGCCGCGACTAGGACGGAATTCGGCCCCGTGGCGACGGATGATGCAGGCTACGACTACGACGCTGTTTTTAAGCGCTATCATTCAAGCGAGGAGATGGCGGAATTTCTGCTTGCGCTTTATGACAGCGACGCGTGCGTGGGTGCAGTGGATCGAAACAGTTTCGAGTTTAGCCTGCAAGCTGCGCGATTTGACTACGCGGGCAAACGCTAAAATTTATGCATTATGCGTCGCGCGACGAGGCGTAAAATTTGAGTAACGTAATATCGGAGCTAAATTTGAGCTCAAAGCGCGTTAAAATTTAAAGAAATTTAAGGAACGAAAATGGGTAAAACAGCTTTAGTCGTGGGTGCTACGGGAGCAGTCGGGCGCGAGATCGTTCGCGGGCTTTGCGAAAATGAAAACTACGACAAAATCATCGTTTGGGCGCGCAGGGAGCTAAAATTTAGCCACGAAAAGCTAGAGACGCAGATCGTAAATTTTAGCGACGTAAAAAACATGCCGCCGCGCGAGATAGACGAGATATTTTGCGCGCTGGGCACGACGATGAAGCAAGCCGGCAGCCGCGGGCAGTTTTATAAAGTGGACGTGAGCTATCCCGTAAATATTGCAAAATGGGGTATCGCATCAGGCACGCGCCGCTTTGTGCTCATTTCGTCGCAGGGCGCTGATGAGCAGTCGAGATTTTTTTATCTGCGCGCAAAGGGCAAGGCGGAGAAAAAGATCGCCGCGCTAAAATACGATAGCGTGCAAATAGCGCGGCTACCTGCGATAAAAAGCGAGCGCGAGCAGGTGCGTATGGGCGAGCTCTTTACGATTTGGTTGTTTGCATTTTTGCCGAAGTTTATCTTAACGAACTACCGCCCGATGAGCGCAAAAGATATCGCGGCCTCCGTCATCGCCGCCGCGCAGACGGAGGCTAAGGGCGTGCAAATTTATCATCCCAGAGAGTTTATTTAGAAGCAAAAGCGTAAAGGCGATTTTGGCTTTAAGTTTTTAAAAACGCCGAAAAATGCACTCGCTATTTCAAAATAAAAAATCGGCCGAATTTTCAAGGTGCGCGGTTTTATTTAAATTTGATCCTTGAGCGCGGTTTGGCTATTTGCTCGGTCGCGGCCAAAAGTCGGGTGCATCAAAAAGAGGCTCGCGTTTATATTTGGCTATTTACCTGACTGCGGCCAAAAGCGTCGCTAGGACGACTTTTATGCCGCAATCCGCCTAACAGGTAGCGCAAGCCTGCATGTAGTTTTGATTTGCTCGCGCAAAAATCAAAACGCCTACTTAAAGACTATGCCAGATGCGGTAAAATCCATTTGCTCCGGTTCTACGTTTAGTAACGATTTAAAAACCAGCTTGCCTACGGCTTTTAGCTCTGCCTCATGCGCAGAATTTGGATGCTGCTGTAACTCCTGCTGCATCGCCATCAGCAAAAATCCAAGTCCCATAGATATCTGATACGAGTTCATCATTTCCGCAGCTTTTCCCTCAAACAGCTCGGGTTTTTTGCGCAAAAACTCAGCGATCTGCAAAAATGCGGGCTTTACGGCCTCGTCCGGCATCGGATGATTAAAATACGCCGCGTAAGCGCCTCCTAGCAGCGCCACGATGCCGGTCGCCACGTTTTCTTTGGGTATGCCGTATAGCTGCTCTACGCTGCCGTTTAGCTTATCTATGCCCTCTACTAGCAAGCGCCGCCCCTCGTTTTGTTGCGCGGCGGGAAAAAGCTGCGCTATCTGCTCTATACCGTCCATATCTAAAAAATGATCTCCAGCTCGTACCAGCGCGCCCGTATAGAGTATATCGGTCTTGATATCTTTGACATAGGCGGAATCATCGGGCGGATTTAAATTTTTCTTCGCCTCATTCATAGCGCGGTTATAGGCATCCTGCCGCAACCACTGCTCGTTAAAATCGATATAATCGATAACATAAAGCGCTTGCGCGCTACTAAAACACATCGCCGCTCCAAGCGCCGCCGCGCCGACTCGAATCTTGCCTAAAATTTTCATAAAACGCCTCCGAAAATAAAATTTCATGCGACGCCGCCGCATTGCCGGCATTATACCTAAAATAACGCCGCTACGATCTTTTTTATTCTGATTGCCTCTACGCTGCCGCGGCGCAGACGGAGGCTAAGGGCGTGCAAATTTATCATCCTAAAGATTTTTTACAAACTCGCAGCAATACGTAGGGCAAATTTACGCGCCGCCAAACGTCTTAAATTTCGCGCTTTAGCTCAAATTTGATCCCGCTAGCAGTCTAAATTTACCGCCCGCAAAATCGGCGTTAAAATTTAATCCCTCGCACGACCTGCGCGCCAAGACCCGTTTGCATATGCCGCAAAAACATCGCGTGATAAAAGTCCCCCTCGTGCCCCGGCGCGTCGTAGGTGGCGACGAGGCTTGCCGGCACTAGGACTTTGCGCCTGATGTTTGCCTCGTTTGCGCTAAGCTTTAGGTGCGAGACTAGCTGATAGACGCATAGATCTGTGCAGTCGCCTAGCACCACAAAAGTGTCTATGTGCGGATTTTGCGCGATAAACGCGTTAAATTCGGCGCAGTAAGCCGCGCTCAGGGAGTTTTTGCGAAAGATTTTTAGCTCGTCAAAAAACGGCAGCTTGCGTAGCTGCGGTATCGTATTCGCGCCCTCGGTGCCTTTGATCGCGTGCGGCGGAAATGCGTCAAATTCCGCGCAGTTTGCCTCGTGGCTATCCTCGAGCAGCACGAGATTTCTCGCACCCGCCGCGTAAGCCGCGCTAAAAGTCTGCGCTATACCGTCCGCGATCGCGCCCACTCGAGGGCTAGCTAGCGGTCCCATGCTGCAAAATCCCTCTATCATATCCACGCTGATAAATGCGGTGCTTGCCGCGTCGCCTGCTAAAAGTTCGCTAAATTTAATCTCCTTTAGCTCCTCAAACCACTTCGCCAAATCCTCTAAGATTTTCGCGTCAAATTTCATTTTCTTTCCTTGTTTTGATTGTTTTTACGTTCGTTATTCGGCTCGCCGAAGCTAATCTCAAACCGCGGCCGCCCTAAATTTCGCGTTCAAATTTAAACTCCGCCTAGAGTATAAATTTCATCAAATTCACCTGTCTAGCCGCCCGTCTTTGCCGGCAAATTTACGCAAAAGCTCTTTGGCTCAAGCTCGATCTCGATACTGCCGCCGTGGGCTTGGACGATCTGCAGGCACAGGTGTAGGCCTAGGCCGTTGCCCTTTAGTTTGCTCGTTTTAAACGGCTCAAAGACCATGGCTTGGTTTTTGATCGGCACGCCGCTATCGGTCACGGTAAATTTATGTTCGCCCTCGCGCTGCTCGTAGTCCACGCGCACCCAGCCCTCATCCTCCTCGTTTTCCTCGACCGCGTCGATCGCGTTAAACAGCATATTTTGAAACACCATCGCGAGCAGATCGCGGTCGCCCACATAGGGCAGGTCGGGGAAATCTAGGCTAAATTTGATCTCCTTGCCGTATGTGTAGCACTCTATGGCGGCCTCGCACTCACTTTTTAGCTCGGCTAGGTTAAATTCGCGCGCGTTTATCGTGAGGCCTTTTGTGAAAAGCAAAGTAGCCTTGATGATGCGCTCAACTCGCCAGATCGCCTTTTGCATCTGCTCGACGACTGGGCGAGCGCGCTCGTCCGCTTTTTTTATCAGCGTGGAGGCTAGCAGCGAGATCGAGCCCACGGGATTGCGTATCTCGTGGGCTAGGTGGGCGGCGACTTGCCCCATCGAGGCTAGGCGCTCGGTGCGCTTTTCGGTCGTTATGTCGGTTGCGGAGATGATTTTTTTGCCCTCTTTTTGGGCGATTTTGATGAGGTAGATTTGTCCCGCGGCGCTTATCTCGCCCTCATTTTGCGGGATAAATTTTAAAATTTGCCCGAGTTTTAGAGCTTCTGAGTTTTGTAAAAATATCTCGCCCGCCTCGTCTAAAACCCAGATCGCATTGGGCAAAATCTCCACGATATCTTTGATAAAGACTTGCAAATTCGCATACGATGCGGTCAGGTTTTTATACTCGCGCTCTATCAGATAGGTCTGCTCTATCAGGCTTTTTAGCCCGTCTTGGACGCTGGTTTTATCTATCTGAGTCATAAAAGCTCCTCGAAATTTTCTAAATCAAAAAGTAAAATTCGCTCGTTTTTTAGGCGGCGCACTTCGTTGCTAAAGCCGCTTTTGGAAAATAGCGCGACGGCATCCGGCTCAAAGCCTAGTCGCTCGCATTTTTTAAGGAGTAAATTTACCACATTTTTGCAAATTTTATGCTCTTTAAATTTAGCTTCTCCGACGATGATACGTCCGTCTAGGCTCAAAAATATATCTATCTCGATATTTTTCGCCCACAGGCTCCGCACCCGCGCGGGCTGCGCGCCTAGTCTAAACGCCAAAAGCTCGCGGCAAAGCAGCTCAAAGCCAAAGCCCGCGTACGAGTCGAACTCTCGTCTGATAATCTCCATCAGTGCGGCCTTTTCGCCGTTTTTTAAAAGGGCTAAATTTGGCTCGATGAAATAAAACCAAAATCTAGTAAAATTGTCGTTAAAGACCACCTTATCTTGCGCCTTATCGCGCTCGGGCAGCTTTTTGGCTTTTTGATATTTGCTTTTTACGTGCGGTTTTTCCAGTGTCTTTTCGATACTGACTATGCCCGAGTTGATCGCGGCGGCGTAAATTTTTAGGATGAGAGGGCGGGGCAGAAATTTATTTAGAGCGTATTTTTTGCGGTCGTTTTTAGCAAGCTTGCAAAGGGCAAATTTAAGCTCGCTTTCAAAAGGGGCGTCAAAGCTAAATTTGAGCGACAAATCTTCAAATTTATCCAAAATTTCCTTTTCTATCGCCTCGAAAATATCGTAATAATTCGCCTCAAATTTTAGCGCGTCAAAGACTAGATGAAAGTAAATAAGCTGCAAGATATCAAGGTGTTTAAAGCGCGCGTAGCTTGATTTTAAGGCGTAGATTTTTGCTCCTTTTTAGCCCATTTTAGCACAACTTTGGTTATAATCTCTTTTTTTACAAGGAAAAATTTTGGTTAGCATCGACGAAATTAGGAAAAATATTATTTTAAAAAAAGGCGTGCGCTACTTTGACTACACGGCCTCGGGCCTAGCCTACGCGCCAATAGAGCGCAAGATCGCAAAATACCTAAAAACCTATGCCAACACGCACTCAGAAAGCGCCTCAAACGCGCTAAAAACGCAAAAACGCTACGAAAAAGCAAGGCAGAGCCTAAAAGACGCGCTGGGGCTTGACGAGCGATTTTATCTGATCTCAGCCGGCTGCGGCGCGACTGGAGCGATAAAGAAATTTCAGGAGATCATGGGGCTTTACCTGCCGCCTATGAGCGCAAACCGCCTAGGCGAAGAGGCGATAAAAGGCGCAAATTTGCCCCTCGTCATCGTCTCGCCCTACGAGCATCACTCAAACGAGATCAGTCTGCGCGAGGGGCTGTGCGAGGTCGTGCGCATACCGCTAAGCAAGAGCGGGGAGATAAATTTCGGCAGGCTCGATCAACTGCTCAAAATCAACTCAAAGCGCGAGATCATCGGCTCTTTTAGCGCGGCCTCAAACGTCACGGGGATAATCAGCGACTACAAAAAAATCTACGTGATGATGAAGCGATACGGCGCGACCGTGGCCTTTGACGCGGCTAGTTTTAGCTCGCACGACAACCTTGACTCCGACTACTTCGACGCGCTATTTCTCTCGCCGCATAAGCTTTTAGGAGGCGTGGGTAGCTGCGGACTGCTCGCGATAAAAAAGGAGCTAGTAAAGTCGGACAAACCGACCTTCGCCGCGGGCGGGACGGTTAGCTACGTGAGCCGCAGCTCGCATTTTTTTGCGCCTAGCATCGAGCGCACCGAGGAGGGCGGCACCCAGCACGTGATGGGGCTCATAAGAGCCTCGCTAGCATACAGACTGCGAAACGAGATCGGCCTAGACGTCATAAAAAGCCGTGAAGACGAGCTAACAAAGCTATTTTGCGAGGGGCTAGACGAGATCCCAGAGGTCGTGAGCTACTGTCCGCGCGGAGTGCCGAGACTGCCGATTTTCGCGTTTAACGTAAAAGGCGTTTCGCCTTATGATTTTGCCGAGGCGCTGAGCGAGGACTACGGCGTGCAGACACGCGCGGGGTGTGCGTGCGCGGGTCCGTACGGACACGATCTGCTCGGGCTAAAAGACGATCAGAAATTTGATCAAAAGCCAGGTTGGGTGCGCGTGAGCCTGCACTATTCGCACACGCCAAAAGACGTCGCATATCTGCTAAAGGCCATCAAAAAAACTATCAAAAAATTTAAAACCAAAAAGGATAAAAAATGAATAAAATTTTAGCCGCAGCCCTGTTTGCCATTTGCGCCGTTTGCACGCAGGCAAAGCCCTTTAGTCCCGAGCAGTACGCAAAAGTACTGCGCGAGTACAACTCCGTGGCGGGTGCGAACAACTACTTTGAAAGCGGTAAATTTAAAGAGGAATTCGAGCTTCGCAAAAAATACTGCGACGAGGGTCTAAGAGACGCCTGCGGCGATCTGGGGCTGCTCTACGTTACGGGTCTAGGCACGCCAAGAGATAGCAAAAGGGCGGGCGAACTACTCGAGTATGCCGCTAAAAACGACGAATTTAAGGCCATATCGCAGTACTACGAAGCCGCACTTGACATAGCTCGCGCGGCGGAAAAATACCCGGACGACAAGGTGGCGCAGCACCTAGGAGCCGAGTTTAAAAACTCGCTGGAGCAGTGCAAAGCCTACAAGGGCGACCGCCACGTGTGCTTCCGCGCGCTGGTGATTAGCAGCATGCTGCCAAAGGGCGAGGGCGGCCTGGGACTATCGCAGGCTGAGTTTGCCAAGGCGTGGGAGGACATCGTCGTGAGCGACGTCGAGCGCAACGGCATGGACGACTCGAAGGTAAACTCGCTGGCAAAAGAGCTAGAAGGACTATCGGCGCGCTAAATTTGCGGGCTTTTACTGCGTAAATTTGCTTTTTTTGGCCAGGCGATCCGTCAAATTTAACCGTCCGCGCTTTTGTCTTTTTGCGGGCGGCTCAAATTTGATGCATTGGCAATCGCTAGGCTTAAATTTGGGTCGATTTTTGGGTAAATTTATCCAGCGGTGCATAATTTGCTTTTGCTCAAATTTGACCGCCTTTTACGGATAAATTTAGCTCGCTTCTGGTCGCATTTTGCGGCTTGCGGGCCTTACGGCTATCTTTACGGCGTAAATTTGCTAAATTTTGCTAGCGTTCGAGCAAATTCGGCCACCGAGCTTAAAGCCTTTACTTGCGCTTTTTTTGCGCGCGGTCAAATTTACGCGCCCTCGCGGGTTTTGCCTCGCTCAAATTTGACGTATTTTTGTGCCCCGCTCAAATTTGTGCGGCGTTAATTTTTACGAATTTACAAAAACTTTGGAGAAAATTTAGATGCGAGATTCGCGCGAGTTTCAGGTCTTAGCGGGCGAGGCCAGAAACGTAAGGTGGAGCGCGGCGACGGATGACTGCGTTTTTGAGATCGCGGGCGTTAAATTTAACGCCCAAAACCTCAAAGATCGCCTCGTGCCGCGCGAAAACAACCGCCTAGCTATCGCTTACGACGCTAAAAACGAGGTTTGGAATTTTAAAAATTTGACCTCAAACACGTGGCTCAAAAACTACGCTTGGCGCACGCATTTGATGATTTTTGAGGAGGCGATGATGGAGCTTTTGCCCAATAGCGTTTTTGGTGCTATTATGATTATACCGATAGTTTGGCTAGCTCGCCACCTTTCGGATTTTGGATACTTAGTCATTATGTTTGCGTTTATTATTTGCCTGTTTTTATCGTTGCCTTTGCTGTATTTGGACGGCAAAACTCGGACGGACAAGGCAAACGCGTATCTGGCTTTGAGAAAATTTTTAAAAGAAGCGGATTTGTAGTTCTCTGTCAAATTCGCCCGCCCAAAAATGCTGCCAAAACCGGTGCCTATTTTTAAATTTGACGGGCGAACGAGCGATCAATTTTACCGACGCGCAAATTTATATCGCTCAAATTTCGAGGCGCGAAAACTTAAAATTTAAAAGGATTTAGCTTGCAAGAAACGCAAAACGGTTTAAAACTGCTCCGCGGCCGCGTAAATTCGCTTGAGTGCGTCTATAAAGACAAAAGCGGGTTTGATTATAGCTTTAGCTTGGAGGGACAAATTTTAAACGTTCGCTCGCTGCAAAGTCCGCTCTTGCCGGTAAATGACGGCGATGAGATGCTGGCGGTTTGCGATAAAAAGGGGCGGGTTTTGGGGCTAAAAAACCGCTCTTTAAACTCCGCAGCCTGGTATGCCTACGAGCCTAGCTCCTTTTTTGCGGCTCTGTTTTTTGCGCTGTTTTTGTTGTTCGCCGCGGCCGGCGTTTGGGCGATTTTATCGGGCTTTGACGGACGGTGGCCGCTTTTTTAGCACTTTGCTTCTAGTTTTTGGTTTGGGCTCTCTTGCTTTCGTTTGGTTTAATTATCACCGTGAGGCGCTTTTGGGCTTGCGCATTAGATCGATGCTGGGCGCCGTAAAAAAGCCCAAGTCTAGCGGCGAGGCAACGGCACGGTACGCGACTTAAGGATTTTTGAGGCAAAGGAGAAAAGCTATTTTAGCGTCACGGTTGGCGATACGTTTTTGTGGGGTAGCAGCCCTAAAAAGCGCGCCCTGGAGCTAGAAAACGGCGACGAAGCGAGCGTAAAATACGAAAATTTCAAGGTCATAAAGATACGAAATCGCAGCAAAAATCTGACGGCGAAAAAATCGCAAGGCTTTTTTGAGAGGGTGTTTTGGTTTAACGTCGATATCGCGATCAGCCTTTGTGCGGGACTTGTTTTGCTATATGCTGGGACGATGGATTTTTGGTTTTCGCCTTTTGCGGGGATTGCCGGCTTGATAATCTTGCTCGGCGGAGTCTGCTTTAACGTGTTTTATAAAAAAGACTAATTTTCGGCGTTATTTGGCAAATTTGGTGTATAGACTTCAAATTTGAGTCCGTTCGCCGTAAATTTGACGCTCAAATTTAGCGTGTCAAATTTGAGCAAGGCAAGCGAACTCGTCAAATTTCAAGCCTTACAAAAACGCTTGCAAAATTTGCCGGGCGGTAAATCGCGGAAATAAAGGCGATAAAGCTTAAATTTAACGCGACCTCCGTGATTTAAACGAGGCAAATTTACGTGTAGCAAGGCTAAAATGCGCCAATCAAATTTAGCCTAAATTTCGCAAAAACTCCGCGTATTCTATGGCGCCGTGCTCTAAATCGTCCTGGCTTGATACGTAGTCCACGCCCGGAGTCTCCTCGGCGCCGTAAAATGCGAAAAAGCCGTGGTAGTCGGCGTGAAAATAGTATTTAAACGCAAGCTCAAACGGCGTAAGAACCTCGCGCAGGCTAAAATGATAGCGTCCTTGCGGGCAGTAGTCGCTTTTCTTGATGCCTGCGGTCACGGCTAGCGCCACCTTGCGGTCCGCGATACCGTCCGAGCCGCGCCCATAGGCAAAGCCGTGCGTCATTACCGCGTCGATCCATGATTTTAAAATCGGAGGGCAGGAGAAGTTATGAAGCGGAAACTGCAAAACGAGGGCGTCGTGGGCTCTGATGAGCTCTTGCTCGCGCGCGGCGTCGATATCGCCGCTCCCGTAAACCTGCGTCAGATCATGAACGCTAAATCGCTGCGGCTCTTTGAGAGCCTCTTGCAGCAGGCGTTTGTTTATGACTGAGTTTTTGATATCGGGGTGGGCTAAGATGATTAGAGTTTTCATTTTTCTCCTTTTTTAATCAAGTAAATTTTAACCGTCGGCAAGCGCCGCCTCAAGCTCGCAAATACACTGTTTCAAACCCCAACAGGGTAAATTTTAGCGGACTCGGCTTAAATTTGAACGGAAGTATTTGCGCGGTTTAGCGACGCAAATTTAGCGTACTTTTACAAAAATGCTTGCAAATTTCGCAAATTTTCTTTTATGGATGCTGGGCGGTAGAGCGCTGAGATAACGGCGATGTAGTCTGGATTTAGCGCGGCGATTTGCGCGATATTTGCTACGTTTATGCCGCCGATCACGCAAACCGGGATACGTAAAATTTCCTTTGCGCGCACTATCGTTTCAAATTTACAAAGCGGGGCGTTTGGTTTGGTCGGGCTCGCAAACACGGCGCCAAATGCCGCGTAAGAAGCACCCTCGTCCTGAGCTTTTAGGGCTAAATTTAGATCGTCATAGCAGCTAACGCCGATGAAAGCGTCCTCGCCCAGGATCTTGCGAGCGGCTTTTACTCCGTCGTCGTCTTTGCCGATGTGCACGGCGTTCGCGCCTGTTTTGGCGGCAAATTTGACGTCGTCGTTTACGATAAATCTCGCGCCGTAACGCTCGCAAAGCTCTTTTAGCGCAACAGCTACGCGCTCATTTTTTGGCTCGATTTTAGTGCGGTACTGTAAAAACTTTACTCCGCACTCTAGCAGCTCGCGAGTTTGCTCGAGTATGCTGTTTTCTGGCGTTAGGACGTCATCCGTGATAGCGTAAATTTCAGCCATTTTCGCCCGCGGCTTTGTGATCTAGCAGCCGCACGCCGAAATTTGAGCCGTGGGCATTTTTGATCGCGTTTGCGACGAAGGCTTTGGCGCGACTGATCGCCGTTATCTCGTCTGCCCCGCACGCTAGGGCGCAGGCGATAGCCGCGGAGAAGCTACAACCAGCGCCGTGCATGATCGTGGGGCGCTCTAGCGCTTCGCCGAATTTAACTATCTCGCCGCTTTTTTTATAAAGCGTGTCCTCGCAAATCTCGCTTGTTTGCGTGCGTTTTAGCACCACGTCGCAGGGTAGATCCGCGCCTAAATTTAACCGCTCGCCGTCAAAATTTAACCCCAAAATGCGTGCTTCGTCTAAATTGGGCGTCGCAATGCGGGCGAGGTTTAAAAGCTCCTTTAACGCGTTTATGGCGCCCTCTTGCAGTAGTTTGGCGCCTGATTTCGCCACGCAGACCGGGTCTATCACCGCGCTCACGTCCGGGTTTTGCTCTAGCCAGGATTTGACGCAGGCTATGAGCTGTTCGTTAAAGAGCATGCCGATCTTTACGGCGTCAAATTTTAGCTCGGCGCAGACTGCTTCTAGCTGCGCGTTTAAAAACTCGGGCGTTACGGGCATCACCGCACTCACGCCGTTTGTGTTTTGCGCTGTTAGAGCAGTGATCGCGGTCGCGCTGTAGCAGCCGTAAGCCTCGCAGGTTTTTATATCCGCTTGCACGCCGGCACCCCCGACGCTGTCGCTGCCGGCGATGATTAGGATATTTTTTTTAGGATTTTTCATTGTTTTACCTTGAGCGGTTTTTGTTAAATTTATCTTTAGGCGAATTTATCTGTCGCCAAAATCCTTGCCAAACTCGACTCCAAGCTCCCTTAAATTTACGGGACCATTTCCTTGCGACTCCATCGGCGGCGGAGTTTGCGGCTGCGTTTGAGTAGGTTGCGGACTTGGAGAGTTTTGCTCGGTTTGAGCGTTTTTGGTTGCGTTATTTTCAGATTTTTTCGGCTTTTTCTTTGCTTTTTCGTCTTCTAGCTTTTTACCGGTTAGGCACTCATAAATTTCCGCGTGATTTTTCTTCACCCAGTCCTCTTTGACCTCGATTTTTTGGTATTCTTTGCTAGTAGGGGCGGCAAGGCCGTTTTTAACTAGGGTTTTGTTTAGGATTCTGCTTTCGTCGCTTACCTCGCAGAGCCATCTATCGCCTAGATTTTTTAGCGTGAGTACGTAGTAGTTGCGCTCGGGACGAAATATCTTTTTGATCTCTTTATCGTAGGATTTGTTGAAATTTTCCAGCTCTTTTTTGTCTTTTATGCATTTTGTGCCATTATAAAATTTAACGTTTGCAAGCTTGCAAGGGGCAATCACGGCGGCGTTTAGCCTAAAGACAAAGGTATCGTAGTCTAAAATTTTCTCTAAAAACAGAACCTCTTTGGCGACTTTTTCGCGTTTGGTTTTGGTTGTTTGAGTGATTTGCATGTCGGTAAACTCGGCAACCGAATTTACCGACAGCAAGGATAAAGCGCAAATTTTAAGCAGAGTAAAAAATGCGCTTTTTTTCATTATTTCAGATCGTATTTTTCTAGCAGTTTATCGTAGCTACCGTCTTTTTTCATCTCGTCAAGCGCGGCGTTTATTTTTGCGATTAGATCGGCTTGTTTGCCTTTATCAAACGCCATAGAAAAGCCCTCGCTACCGTCGTTTTCTTTGAAAAACTCCTCAAGCTCCGGATTTTTCTTTAAAAAGCCGTAACCGATCGAGCTATCAAGTACGACTGCGTCTATCTTGCCTTTTTTTAGTCCCATGATTAGCGGAACCGGATCCTCGGCAGGCACGACTTTGGCGCCCGCGATAGCGTTAGCTGCGATCTCTTGGACGGTGCCTTGTTGTACGCCTACTCTTTTGCCGTTTAGAGCGTCTTTGCTCGCGATAGCGTCGTTGCCTTTAGCGCGCAAGTAGATATTTTCGGTAGCGTAGTAAGCCTGCGTGAAATCAATCGATTTTCGTCTATCGTCGGTTGCGCTCATCGCGCTTGCTACGGCATCAATCTTGCCGGTTTTTAGAGCTGGGATGAGGCCGTCAAAGCTCATATTTACGATCTTGTACTCAAAACCGGCGCGTTTAGCGAGTTCGGCCACTAGATCCATGTCAAAGCCGGTGATCTTGTTTTGCTCGTCCACGTACTCAAACGGCGGATAGTTGGCGGCGGTACCGATCTTTAGCTCGGCGGCGCCAAGCGTGGCTAGAGCCGCTAAAAGCAGCGCAAAAATCTTTTTCATTTTCTCTCCTTTAAATTTGGTTTCAAATTTAACCCGCGTTTTGGTGCGGGCTAGTAAATTTACTTTAGGTCGTATTTTTCCATCATCTTGTCAAATTCGCCGCTCTTTTTGAGCTCCTCTATGGCGGCGTCTATCTTGCCGATTAGCTCCAGGTGCTTGCCTTTATCAAACGCGACGGCAAAGCCCTCGGTACCGTCAGGAAGCTTTAAAAACTCCTCCAGATCAGAGTTTTGCTTTAGATACTCGTAACCGATCGGGCTATCTGTTAGTACGACGTCGATTTTACCCGCTTTTAGCGACAAGATCGCAGCCGCTACAGTCTCTGCAGGCACGGATAAGTCGCCGCAGATAGATTTAGCCGCGCTCTCTTGCAATGTGCCTATTTGCGCGCTTATTTTTTTGAGGTGCATATTGGTCGCATTTACGTCGGTACCTTTTTTGCGGATGAAAAGATTATCCGAAAAATAATAAGGCTTCGTAAAATCGACTGATTTTCTTCTCTCCTCGGTCGCGCTCATACCGCTTAGCGCGGCGTCTATCTTGCCTGTTTTTAGAGCAGGGATTAGCCCGTCAAAGCTCATGTTTTGTATATCAAATTTGACGCCGATTTTCTTGCCGACGGCCTCTATCATATCGATTTCAAAGCCTACGATCTTGTTGTGCTCGTCGATATACTCAAACGGCGGATAGTCCGCGCTCGAGCCCACTCTTATCGTTTGTTGTACCGCTACGGGGGTTGCCTCGTTTTTTACTGCGGCGTCTTTGCTCGCTTTTTCATTCGAGCTTTGACCGCAGCCTGAAAGCATCAAAGCGGCGGCTACGAAAACGAAAAGTTTTTTAAATTTGCCGGCGGACAAAGCCGCAACGATGTTTTGTGACATGTTGACCTCCTTTTAGTGGTTTAAAATTTTACCTAGAAAATCCTGCAAACGCTGATTGCTAGGGTTTTCGAAAACATTTTTAGGCGTATCGTCCACGGCTATTTTACCGCCGTGCATGAAAAATATTCTATTTGCCACGTTTTTAGCAAAGCCCATCTCGTGGGTGACTACTAGCATCGTGATGCCCTTTGCTGCGACGTCTTTCATGATGTCTAGCACCTCGCCGATCATCTCGGGATCTAGCGCGCTCGTTGGCTCGTCAAAGAGTATGACCTCGGGATTCATAGCAAGGCTTCTAGCGATTGCTATACGCTGCTTTTGACCGCCCGAGAGCTTGTGCGGGAATGCGTATTTTTTATCGCTTAGACCCACGCTTTTTAGTAGTTCGTCGGCCCTTTTTTCTGCGCTTTCTTTATCCAAAATCCCCGCTTTTATCGGAGCTAGGGTTAAATTTTGCAAGACGTTTTTATTTGCAAAAAGGTTAAAGTGCTGAAAAACCATGCTCACTTTTTGACGGATTTTATTTATGTCCGTTTTTTTGTCCGTAATATCTTCGCCGTTTATCTTGATATGCCCGCCGCTTGGCTCTTCCAGGCGGTTTATGCAGCGCAAAAAGGTACTTTTCCCGCCGCCGCTAGGGCCTATGATAGCGATGATTTCGCCTTGTTTGATATCTACGCTGATGTCGTCTAGGACGCGCAAATCGCCGTAATTTTTACTCAAATTTCTAATCTCAATCATGGCGATTTAGTCTCCTCTCTAAAATTTTAACCAAAAACGTAAAGAATTTCACGCTGACGTAGTAAACTATGCCCGTGAAAATGACTGGTTCCGGGCTATAAAACACCGCTTGCAGGCTCTTGCTTTGCATCGTGATATCGATGACGCTGATGTAGCCTACGACTGACGTCTCTTTAAACAGCGAGATAAATTCGTTCGCAAGCGCAGGCAGGATGTTTTTAGTCGCCTGCGGAAACACTACCTCCCGCATCGAAACGTAGTAGTTTAGCCCCATCGCCCTTGCGGCTTCCATCTGGCCCTTATCGACGCTATTTATGCCGCTACGCACGATTTCCGCGACGTAGGCGGAGCTGTTTAGTCCAAGCGCGATTAAAGCGACGTAAAAGTTATCGCTCCAGGTCGCGAAAATCACGACCGAAAATATAAGAAGCTGCAAAATAATCGGCGTTCCGCGCAGGATATCGACGTATTCGTCGATGAGAAAGCTTAAAATTTTGATATTTAAAAACTTTAAAAACGCCAAAATAAAGCCCAAAGTCACGCCGATAGCCGTGCCGCCGATAGTGAGCCCTAGCGTCACGCCGTAGCTTTTAAGGTAGGCTAGACGTTGCGCCTCGTTTAGCTCCGTCGGATAAAAATAGTAAACGCCCGCGGAGACGATGACGACGAAAAACAGCGCCCTGAAAAATTTTTCGTTTAGCATTTCTTAAACCTTAAAAGTGTAATGAGTGTGGCAACACCTTCCATCACAATTCAACCCTT
>CAUUAH010000026.1:0-15176 GCA_963542985.1 uncultured Campylobacter sp.
ATTTTAAAACAATGTTTAATTTAAGGCTATTTTTGCATTTATAAAAGGTGAGCTGGAGTATTTGGCTCGCCCGTAACCCTTTAGGTGTAAAATTTAGCTTTTAAACTACTTAAAAGCGTCGTTTATTTTACCGCTTTTTCGGCATTTTTCGCGCTCAGCTTCGTTCCTCTTTTTTGCCTCCGCGTCCTTGGTAAACACGCTTTCATCTATCAAAATGCTCGGCAAATTTAGCGTAATCGCGCCATAAGAGCCGCTAAAACCGCCCAAATCTTGCCCGAATTCCTTTTTGACACGCTCATTTTTACTACTTATATCTCCGCCAGCGCAGTGAAAGTCCGCTCCGCCGTTTACGCAATAGCATTTTATCTCCGTATCTTCGTCGTATCCGTAATCATCCATGAAATAGACATTTTCTTTTAAATTTATACTGCTTCTCGGATTAAAAACCAGTGCGGCTAAAATTTTATTACCGTGCGGATTTGACATTTCCCAGCGCACGGCGCGGCTGGAGCTTAGCATCACCACGAGCGGTTTTTGCGACTTTTCCAGCGTTACGTTTATTTTGCTGTCCTGTGCGCCGCTTTCATAAACGGCAGCTAGCCAGATACCAAATTTTTGATCTTTTAGCTTTGCGGCGATTTCGCTTTGTTTGTAAAATTTTAGTTCATCCTTAAAATTTACCGAAAGCCTAGTCGTGTGCCAGTTGTTAACAAACCAAACCTCGATCTTGTGTCGTCCTTTACTGAATTTATGCGTTAGCCTCTTGGCTCCGCCGTTTTCGGAGTCAAATATCTGCTCGCCGTCCACCGTGATGCGTAAATTTGCCCAGCTAAAATCGGTTAAAATCATCTTTTGCACATCTTGTTTGAAATCGAAATTTCCAACCCAGTAGGCGATAAATTTTTCGGAAGGTATCTTATAAAACTCGTCGTAAGCAAAATTTAAATTTATCTTTTCGACCGTTTCAGAAAAAACTATATTTTTTGAATCGTCTTTATTGAGATAAAAGGCTAAAAATTTACCCGTAGGTATCTGTTTGCCCGCCGTGATCTCGCTCGCCCACTTTTGTATGTCGTCGGCGTTTGCTACCGCAAAAAATATGCAAAATGCCAGTAAAAGCATCCGTAAAATTTTCATTTTTTCTCCTTTTAATTTCATTTTGCGTAGTTTATCAAAACGTCGTTTAATGTTAAATTTTTACGTACGGCTCGGTTGTAAATCTTATAGATTTATTTTAGTGCATTTAAATTTTATGCCCAGTCGTAAATTTATCGTTTGGTTATGTTTGCGACACGTATGGCAAACTCAACTTAGGGTAGCGTGCTTGGTCCAGACCGACTGTAAAACAGTCTAAAATGCAAATCTAGATAACTAATATTTATTCAAGCAAAAAAAGAATGCTACATGCCTTATTTTTTGAAAGGTGGAATCATGGGTTCCAAACCAAAGAGCGCTTTGGTTTAGCCGCACTAGTCTAGTCGGCCTAATCGCAGGCGTGGTTTTGGCTTTTGTTAAGTGGGGAGCAGAATTTCCGCTTCCGCCAAGAAGTCCTATGGATATGTTTAATGCCGGTTGCGGGCCAGAAAGCGCGATCAGATCGGCCGACGCGATCGACTGCTCGCGTAATTTTCTAAACCCGCCGCATGTATTTTTACGCGATTATTTTGGTATTACCGACCCGTATGCCGCGATTTACGAGTTTGCGGGGCATGCATTTAACTACGTGCATTTTACGTATATTTTGTTTTTGATCGTTTTTTGCAGTAGCTTACTGCATTGTAGCTGAGAAATTTCCAAAGATTACGATGTGGCAAGGCGTACTAGCCGGTATCCTGGCAAATATCGCCGTTCACGTTATTACTTTGCCTATTCTTGGACTTACGCCGCCGCTTTGGACGCTGCCTTGGTACGAGCACGTTTCCGAGTTTGTCGGACGCGTGCTATGGTTTTGGTCTATCGAGCTTATGAGGCAAGATTTGCGAAACAGGATCACGCACAAAAAAGATCCGAGCGACTACTGCCAAAACGCATAGCTCACAAATTTGCGCCGTTTTAGTAAAATCTAAAACGGCATTTTGGTTTTTAAAAACAAAATCTCTCGTCAGCCCCGTTTTGTTTACGCATAGCTTTAAATTTGGCTAAATTTTCCTCATTTAAAAAATAATCTTTTTCTTTTTGCGCGCGTGTTTCTAGAGCTTCTATTGCTTTTGCAAGGGCTTCTTTTCTATCTGCGTGAGGCGACGCAAACTCCGGTAAAAACATAGCTTCATAGACGTTTGCCTTGCTCCACTCAAGCGACTTTGCGGCGATATCTTGCTGCTTTTTGATGTCGCAAAACGCGTATGGATTTACCACGTCGCCCACTAGCTTGATAAACGCTCCTATCGCGCTTTTGACCTCAAAAAATCTACCGTCGTCCAAATTTATAACCTCTCTTAGCAGGATCGCGCGGTTTTTAGCGTTGTAAAACCAAAAAACCGCCTCGTCGCGAAGCCCTAGGTCGTAAGCGCGAGCCGAAAGCACGAAAAGAGTCATCGGCGTGACCATCTGCGGAGCGTCCTGCACGATCTTTTCCGCGCTCCTAAAGTCCTCTAGCGTGCCGCTTTTTAGCAGCCCATCTATCCTGTCGTAAACCTTTATATGTTCAGCCTTACCGGCATTTGCCGAGTAGTACGGCGTCACGTAAATATCTATGCTTGTTACCTTCCCGGCATCAGCCGCCGATGCAGCCGCCGCGACAAAACAAAGCGCCGCTAAAAAACGTAAAATTTTCATTTATAGCCCCTTAATGTAAATTTTGGTGTTATTTTAACTAAAAGATATTTAAACGTCGCATATAAATTTGAAGAGGTAAAGTCCGCAAATTTGAGCGGACTTTGTAAATTTAGTTTTTAAAACTATGAATGGGCGCGGGGATCTGGCCGCCGCGGGCGATGAAGTCGGCCGAGGAGTTTTTGTTTACGCTCATCACGGGCGCGCTGCCTAGAAGCCCTCCAAACTCCAGCGTGTCGCCCTCTTTGCCTTTTGGGATTATGCGCACGGCGGTCGTTTTTTGATTTATCACGCCGATCGCGGCCTCGTCGGCTATGATCGCGGCGATCGTTTGCTCGGGCGTATCCTGCGGGATCGCGATCATATCAAGCCCCACCGAGCAGATCGCGGTCATCGCTTCGAGCTTTTCTAAATTTAACGATCCTGCGCGCACCGCGGCGATCATGCCCTCATCTTCGGAGACAGGGATAAAAGCGCCGCTAAGCCCGCCTACTTGGTTGCACGCCATCACGCCGCCCTTTTTGACCGCGTCGTTTAGTAGCGCTAGAGCCGCAGTCGTGCCGTGCGTGCCGACGCGCTCCAGCCCCATCTCCTCAAGCACGCGCGCGACCGAATCGCCCACCGCCGGGGTTGGGGCTAGCGAGAGATCTACGATACCAAATTTCACGCCCAGCCGCTCAGACGCCATTTGACCGACGAGCTGTCCGATGCGCGTGATCTTAAACGCAGTCTTTTTCACGGTCTCGGCGACCACGTCAAAGCTCGCTCCGCGCACCTTCTCAAGTGCGCGTTTTACGACGCCCGGGCCGCTAACGCCCACGTTTATGACGACTTCGGCCTCGCCCACGCCGTGAAATGCGCCCGCCATAAAGGGATTATCCTCGACGGCGTTGGCAAACACGACGAGTTTGGCGGCGCCAAGATCGGAAAGCCGCGCGGTTTCTTTGATCACGCGCCCCATATCGGCGACCGCGCTCATATTTATGCCAGTTTTGGTCGAGCCGATATTTACCGACGAGCAGACCTTCTGCGTCGCGGCGAGTGCGGCAGGGATGGAATCGATTAAAATTTTATCGCCCTTTGCGTAGCCCTTTTGCACGAGCGCTGAAAAGCCGCCGATAAAGTCGATGCCGACCTTTTTGGCCGCCTCGTCCATCGCTTTAGCAAGCGGCACGTAGCTCACGGCATCCGTCGCTGCGCCGATGATGGCGATAGGCGTTACGCAAACGCGCTTATTTACAATCGGGATACCGAGCTCGGCTGAAATTTCATTGCCGACCTTTACCAGATCGCGCGCCTTATCGGTGATCTTTGCGTAAATTTTCTCCGCGGCTTTGTCGATGTCGGGATCGATACAGTCAAGCAGGCTGATACCCATCGTGATAGTGCGGATGTCGAAATTTTGCTCCTCGATCATCGCGATCGTTTCGGTTACGTTTTTGATGTCCATCTGTGCGCCTTAGATGTTGTGCATGGCGTCAAAGATCGCCGAGCTTTGGATGTTGATTTTAACTTTTAGCTTTTCGCCTAGCTCGTTTAACTCCCCCTTTAGAGCCGTGAAGTCCTGCTTTTCCTCGCTGGAAACCACCGCCATCATTGTAAAAAACTCGTCCAAAACCGTCTGGCTGATGTCGTCTATGTTTAGCCCAAGCTGCGCGAGCTTAGCCGAAACGCCTGCTACTATGCCAACTTTGTCCTTACCGATCACCGTTACGATCGCTTTCATCGTCGTTCTCCTAAATTTGTAAATTTGCGAGAGTTAAAGCCCAAATTTGATCAAATTCGGACTTTAGATTTTAAATTTTACTTCGAGCAAGCGCTCTTGCCGTCCATCACGGGCTGGATAGACGAGTTGTCCGCGCCGCCGTCATCGTTGATATTTTCGATTATCTCCCACAGCCTAGCCGCCGCTTTTTCGTAGCGTTTAGCCGTAACGGAGTTTGGCTCATAAAAGCTCACCGGCTTGCCGCTGTCGCCGCCCACACGAACAGCCGGCTCGATAGGTATCTCGGCCAGCACTTCGGTGTTATAAGCTTTTGCCACTTCCTCGGTCGTGCCTTTGCCGAATATATCATACTCCTTGCCGCTTTCAGGGCAGATAAATCCGCTCATGTTTTCTATCACGCCGGCGATCGGGATGTGAAGCTTTTCAAACATATCAAGTGCTCTTTTGCTATCATCAAGCGCCACTACTTGCGGCGTCGTGACGCACACGCCGGCCGTCACAGGCACGCTTTGAGCTAGGGTTAGCTGCGCGTCGCCCGTTCCCGGAGGCATATCGAGGAACAATACGTCCAGCTCACTCCAAAATACGTCTTTTAGTAGCTGCTCAATAGCTTTCATTATCATCGAGCCGCGCCAGATGAGGCTCATGCCTTCTTCCATTAGCACGCCCATGCTCATCATCTCGACGCCGTGAGTTAGTATCGGTTTTAGCTTGTTGCCGACGACTTGCGGCTGAGTGCCTACTTCGCCGAGCATCCTAGGGATATTTGGTCCGTAGATGTCGGCGTCTAGGATGCCTACTTTTTTGCCTAGCTTTGCCATCGAGATAGCTAAATTTAGCGTCGTAGTGCTTTTGCCCACACCGCCTTTGCCCGAGCTTACCATTACGAAATTTTTGATCTGCGGAGCGATGTTTTTACCGCTTTGAGTGTTGCTTTTTTCCTCGGGGATTTTTGGTTGGATGATATTGATGACGCACTCGTTTGAGCCCATCACGCGCTTTATGTCGGTTCGCAGCTCGTTTGCTACGTCCGGATTTGAGCTTACGATCTCGACCTCGATTAAAATTTTCTCGCCGATTTCGACGTTTTTTACGAATCCAAAGCTCACGATATCTTTCTCAAAGCCCGGATATATCACGCCTTTTAGTCTATTTAAGACATCCTCTTTACTTAACATTTTTCTCCTTCGTTAGATTTTTTGAAATTTTATACGCGCAAAATTTAGGCCCGCACATCGAGCAAAATTCCGCCTTTTTAAACGACTCTTGCGGCAAGCTCTCATCATGCAGCTCGCGCGCTCTTTGGGGATCTAGGCTTAGCTCAAACTGCCTGTTCCAGTCAAAAGCGTATCTAGCGTCGCTCATCGCGTGATCGCGCTCTATGGCTCCAGCCTTGCCTAGCGCGACGTCGGCTGCGTGAGCGGCGATCTTATGCGCTACGATCCCCTCTCTGACGTCGTTTGCATTAGGTAGACCCAGGTGTTCTTTGGGCGTCACGTAGCACAGCATCGATGCTCCGTAAAAGGCCGCCATCGTCCCGCCGATAGCCGAAGTGATGTGATCGTACCCCGCGCCGATGTCCGTAGGTAGCGGTCCTAGCACGTAAAAAGGCGCGCCGTGGCACAGCTCGCGTTCGATTTTCATATTATACTCTATTTGGTTTAAAGGAATATGACCCGGCCCCTCGATCATCACCTGCACGTTTTTCTCCCATGCGCGCAGCGTCAGCTCGCCTAAAACCCGCAGCTCGCTAAGCTGAGCCTCATCAGTCGCGTCATATAGGCATCCAGGACGCAATCCGTCGCCAAGAGATAGCGCGACGTCGTGAGCGGCGCAAATTTCTAAAATATCGTCAAAGGCCTCGTAAAACGGGTTTTCCTTATGATGATGCATCATCCAGCTAGCAGTTAAGCTACCGCCGCGACTAACGATACCCATCTTGCGTTTTGCGACCAGCGGCATAAATTTGAGCAAAAAGCCCGCGTGTATAGTAAAGTAGCTAACGCCCTGGCGAGCCTGCTTTTCGAGCGTTTTTAGGATGTCGTCCGTCGTCAAATTTTCGACCTCTTTTATATCGTGGATGATCTGATACATCGGCACGGTGCCTATGGGAACGGTGGAGTTTGCGATTATCGCGCTTCTAATGGCATCCAGATCGCCGCCTGTGCTTAGATCCATGACCGTATCGGCGCCGTATTTTAGGCAAATTTGCAGCTTCTCAAGCTCGGCGCAGATATCGCTGCTTAGGCTTGAGTTGCCGATATTTGCGTTGATTTTGGTTTTAGCCTCCCTGCCGATCGCCATCGGGAGTAAATTTTCGTGATGGATGTTGGCGGGGATTATCATCTTGCCCGCGGCGACCTCGCTTCTAACGAGCTGGGGATCTAGCATCTCAGTCTGCGCTACGTAGTTCATCTCGGGCGTTATGACGCCTTTTTTAGCGTAGTACATCTGCGTCGGAGTTTTGTCGGCGGAGTCAAATTTGACCCGAAATTCTTTCATATCTCTCTCCTTAAAAATTTTGGTCCTAATCTTACTCAAAAAAGATAAAAACAAGCTTTTAGGATGTATAATATCGTAACACTTCGTCAAAGGAGAAATTTTGCTAGACGTTACGCTGATAATGCTCGGAGCCGGAAGCTCTAGTCGTTTTGAAATGCCCGTTAAAAAGCAGTGGTTGCGCGTCGGAAGCGATCCATTATGGCTCTTTGCGGCTAAAAATTTAAGCTCGCACTACGCTTTTAAAGAGATAATCATTGCCTCAAACGAGGAAAAATATATGAGCAAATTTGCCCCGTCATATCGCTTTGTAAAAGGCGGCGCGACCCGTCAAGAGAGCCTAAAAAACGCGCTTAAACTTGTTCAAAGCGAGTATGTTTTGGTTAGCGACATCGCTCGCCCGATGATTAGCGCCGAGCTTTTCTCACGCATCATGGGCGGCATCCAAAACGCCGACTGCGTCGTGCCTGCGCTAAAAGTGCCGGATACCGTTTATCTGGGCTCCCAGGCCGTTGATAGAGAGCAGATCAAGCTCATCCAAACTCCGCAACTCTCGCGCACGGCGATGCTAAAAAGCGCGCTCGAATCAGGTCAAATTTACACCGACGATAGTTCGGCGATAGCGGCTGCTGGCGGTAAAATTTGGTACGTGCAGGGCGATGAAAGCGCTAGAAAAATCACATTTAAAGACGACCTTTCTAAAATTTGCGGCCTTGGCACGCCCTCAAGCGAAATTTACGTGGGCAACGGTTTTGACGTGCATGCCTTTGAAGAGGAGAAAAAAGAGGGTAGTTTCGTAACAATCGGCGGCGAGAAAATACCTTTTGAGCGAAATTTAAAGGCTCACTCCGACGGCGACGTAGCTATCCACGCGCTCATCGACGCGATACTGGGGGCGGCGGGTCTGGGCGATATAGGCGAGCATTTCCCCGATACCGACGATAAATTTAAGGGGGCGGACTCGGCTATGTTACTAAAAGAAGCATATAGGCTCGTTCAAAGCGTCGGATTTGAGCTTATTAACGCCGATATTACCGTCATCGCCGAGAGGCCAAAGCTTAGTAAATTTAAATCCGCGATGGAAATAAACATCGCAAATGCGCTAAATTTAACCCCGAACCGCATAAACGTAAAGGCCACGACGACCGAGAAGCTAGGCTTTACGGGGCGGGGCGAAGGTATAGCCGCCACGGCGTCGGCGAGTCTAAAAATTTACGACTGGACGCAAAAATAAAACGACGAAAGTAAAAAAATGAGAGTTTTGATAATAGAAAACGAAATCTACCTAGCCCAAAGCATCGCCTCAAAGCTGGAAAATCTAGGCTATGAGTGCGAGATCGCAAGGAGCGCGGCGGAGGCGATGAAAAGCGAGCCTGAGCAGAGGGCAAAGGAGGGCGGCAAGGACGTGCACTTTGACGTAGTGCTGCTCTCTAGCGCGTTTGCGGGCGACGAGACGCTAAAAATCATACAAAAATTTAAAGACTCCGTCGTCATCCTGCTCATCACCTATATTAGCAACGACACTGTCTCGATCCCAATAAAAGCGGGTGCGAGCGACTACATACAAAAGCCGTTTATGATCGAGGAGCTGGTGCGAAAGATCAAGCATTTCGAGGAGTTTAGGCGGCTGCAAACATTTATAAAGACCTATCAGGACTACTTAAACTATCATTTTAAGGCGGTTTCGGCGCTAAATTTCGACTTTAAGCGCATAAAACTGCCGCTTCTCATCAAATGCAATAAAATGATAAATGCCGATAACTTTGTTTTTGAGTACGCAAAGGCGCTAAATTTGAGCTTTAAATACGTCCCGCTAGAGCCAGGCATCGACGTAGAAGCCGTAGCCGCGGCAAATCCGCGCACGCTTTTATATTTTTCAAATTTTCAAATTTTACGCCAAGAGGCCAAAAATCAGATCGTATCTCTCGCCGCCAAACGCAAGCTCATCGCAAGCTCGACCAATCCGAACGAAGAGACGCCGATGGAGACGCTAAATATCGCAAGCGATGAGAAAAATTTCCAAATCGACGAAATTTTGACGATCGACGACTACATCAAGCACATCATCGTAAACTATCAGGACAAATACCCCGACACCGAGCTTAGCAAAAAGCTAGGCATCTCGCGCAAATCGCTTTGGGAAAAGAGGAAAAAATATGACGTCGTCAAGAAAAAATAACGCCGTTTGGATAAACGACGAGGCTTTCGGCGCGCTTGATCTCATAGAAAATCAAATTTTTAGCAAATTTAACCGCCTGATGAACGAAAAAGAGGCGAACGAGATCTACGAGACGGGCTTTTTAGCCGGCGAGCCGATGCCTTATACGTTTGTCTTTGCGCCGCACGGCAAGCGTAATCAAGAAACGATAAAAAACGCTGCAAAGGGCGATCATATCGAGCTTATCAACGGCGGCAGGGTCGTGGGATATATCGAGGTCGGCGAGGTTTTTAAATTTAACGCCGAAAAAAGCTCGCAAAATATCTTTCGCGCCAACGAAGCCGCGCCCGCACAGCAAAGCCAAAGCGGCGAACTGGCCGTAAGCGGCGAGATAAAGATCTACGACGACAAGCTAGCCGAGGTAAGAAAGCTCATCGAAGAAGTCAAAAGAGAACAAAACGTCCGCAAAATCTCGGCGATCATGCTAACCGCGGAGCCCTTTAATCGCGCACACGAGCGCCTCATCAGGATGACGATAGATAGCTCTGATCTGGTGTTGCTATTTTTACTAAAAAGCCACGGCGCGGACGAGATGATGAGCTTTTCTCTCAAAAAAAGCGTGCTAGAATACTTCATCCAAAACTACGTCCCCAAAAACCGCCTGATCATCGTGCCTTTTGAGAACTCAAACCTCTTTAGCTCGCACCTAAATCCTACGCTAGAGTGCATCGCGGCGCATAGGCTAGGCGCGCATAAGCTCATAGTCGGGCAAAATCACGCGGGTATCGGTATGTTTTACGATCACAACGTAGCTCACACTGTGCTAGAACGCTACAAAAACGATCTAAATTTAGATATCGTCGTGCTGCCCGAGCTCGTCTACTGCGACGAGTGCAAGACGCTAGTTAGCACCAAGACCTGCCCGCACGGCCAACATCACCATATCAAATACCACGCCCAGACGCTAAAAACCTTGCTGCTAGCGGGCATCTTGCCGCCTGCGATCCTCATGCGGCGCGACATCTCGGCGATGATACTGAGTGAGCTTTTTCCGAACCGATTTGAAAATATCCAGAAGCTTTGCGACGATCTTTTTCCTAGCAACGGACTGCTCGAAAAGCAGACGGAGAGGGAGTTTTACGAAAATTTGATGAAGCTTTATCAGACGACGTCACTGACTTAAATTTGCTTTCGGTGGTTTTGGTAAAAGCGGTTAGTCTAGCAGGCTTTTTTGCAGAGTCGGTAAAATTTAGTTAGTAAGCCGCGCGTCTTATATTTGCTAAATTTGACATCAAACCGTAGGCGAAGTAAGGCATTTAAATTTGTCTTACGATACTACGCCTAAAATTCTCACGCTCAAATTTATAACCAAGTTTTTGTAAAATCGGGCTTTAAATTTACTCGCCCAGACCCGCACCGCAAAACTCTAAAATTTGGAGCTCTGTATTTACTACACGAGGCGGAACTGCGGCTTATTTGGTGCAATGCATCGCGCCGCGACTAGCGTCAAATTTGACGATATCAACGGTGCTGCGTCAAATTTGTATTGTAGTTTGGAAATTTTAAATTTGATTGCCGAAAGTACGGATTGAAATTTGCGGTTGTAAAATCTAATAAATTTAACGCATTTTGCCGTCAAATTTGAAAACATTCGAAATCCGCGAAAATTTGGTGTCCGAATTTTGAAATTTGCGCGCTAAATTTGCTAAAATCGCACTAAAAATCGGCGAACAAAAGCGCCTTATTGTTTGAATTTGATTTCAAGGAAAATTATGCAAAGGTTATTTTTAACGTTTTTTGGCGCAGGTCTTAGCCCTAAGGCCCCCGGCACGGTGGGCTCTATAGTGGGTGCGGTAGCGGCGTTTGGGATTTTGATGTTTTTGCCCGCTTCAACGCTATTTTTGGTTTCGATTTGTCTTTTTTTATATAGCATCAAGATTATCGACGACTATGAGGCTAAAACTGGCGTGCATGATCATGGTAGCATCGTGATAGACGAGGTTGCGGGCGTTTGGCTGGCGATTTCTATCAGCGGTGCTACGGCGGTGCAGTTTGCGCTCTCGGTTCTGTTTTTTAGAGCGTTTGATATCTGGAAACCTTCCGTGATCGGCCGCATCGACAAAAACGTAAAAGGCGGGCTGGGCGTGATGGGGGACGATATGCTAGCAGGGCTTTTTGCGGGACTTCTTAGCGCGATTTGCTACGAGGCTGTGACAAAAATCGGGCTTGACTACGAGTGGATTAAATTTGAGTTGCCGTTTATGAAATAAAATCATAGCGGCGTTTCAAAGCCAAGCCGCTTTTAACTTTGTTTTTTGGTTCAAATTTGCCTTTCATGTGCCGCATTTTGCGTCAAATTTGTTTGGGTAAAAATAAAATCGTCTGCTTAAAAATCAAACGGCGACGTTAAATTTGACGCCTGATTTACTTCATTCTTTGCGAGGTTCCAAGCTGTTCGTAGTAGTCTATCTCGGCTACGTATTCTGGATTTTTCTTTTTTAGCTCGTTGCTCATAAATGCTATAAGTTTTGCGTCGGCGTTTTTGTGAGAGGCTAAAACCGTGATGAAATTTAGATGAGCTTTCGCATCGCTTGCGGCTTTGCCATTTTGTTTGGGTGGGATTTTAAATGAAGCGGCAAAAATTTTTAAAGCTGCAAAAAGATCGTTTTTATCGCTTTTTGGATTGCTGACGATCTCGATTAGATCTTGCAGCGTAAGTTCTTTTTC
This sequence comes from uncultured Campylobacter sp., assembly GCA_963542985.1. Classification (GTDB taxonomy): domain Bacteria; phylum Campylobacterota; class Campylobacteria; order Campylobacterales; family Campylobacteraceae; genus Campylobacter_A. Next base: position 11,883 of record CAUUAH010000026.1, read on the forward strand.
CTCTTGCTTTGAGGGCTCGCTTTGGGCGGTTTTGCTGCTGTGTTTAAATTTGATGACGAGAAAAATTAGCGCGGCGACGATTATTAAAAAAATCGCCGCCAAGATCGCTATTAAGAGGATTTGCATTATAGTTTTACGGTTTTATCTGGTTTTCTAAAATACGCCAAAACCGCTATCAAGACCATCAAAAGCGCGCCCACCCATACAAAAGTCGGCACCGGTATCGGCTCGCCAGCAGCATACGAGTGCATACCGCTTAGGTAGAAGTTTACGCCAAAATAGGTCATTATGATCGACCAATAAGCAAACATCGAAGTCACGGCAAATGCGTACTGGCTGTTTAGTTTAGGGATAAATCTGATGTGTAGAACTGCTGCGTAAACTAAAATAGAAACCAGCGCCCACGTCTCCTTGCTATCCCAGCCCCAGTAGCGACCCCAACTCTCGTTCGCCCAAACGCCGCCCAGGAAGTTGCCCATCGTAAGCAGGCTAAGACCCAGTATCATCGCCATCTCGTTTATACGCGTGGCCTCTAGGATATTTCGTGAAATTTCCTTATGCTCTTTGCCGCCTTGCAGAGCAAAAAGCACGAGCGTAAACATACCAAGTAGCGAGCAAAGTCCCAAAAACCCGTAACTAGCCGTGATGACTGAAACGTGGATCGTTAGCCAGTAGCTCTGAAGCACAGGCACTAGAGTAGTGATCTGCGGATCCATCCAGCTAAGGTGCGCGACAAATAGCGTAACGCCCGCTAAAATCGAGGTTAGCGCCATAGCTATCGGGCTTTGGCGCGAGAACACGAGGCCTGATAAGCTAAGCGCCCAAGCTATATAGATCATCGACTCGTAGGCGTTACTCCACGGCGCGTGCTCAGCGATATACCAGCGTATGCCGATACCAAAAGTATGCAGCAAAAACGCCAAGATATTTACGCCGTAAACTATACCGAAAAGCCATTTTATATTTAGTTTAGGCCTTGCCATCTTGGCAAACACGAAGCATAAAAGGCCAAACCCTGCCAAAAGATATATCGGCGTTAGCGACTCGAAAATTTTATACTCGTTGAAAAAAAGCTCCATCTCGACGCGTTTTTCGCCCGGGATGACTGCTTTGCCGTGCTCTTGTTGATAGGTTTTTATCTCGGCTAGAGCTTGATTTGCTCGGCGCCAGTTGTTGTTTTCTGTGGCTTCGGCAACGCTAGTAAAGTAGCTTCTTAGCATCCTGCCGATCGGCTCGCTCTCGTTTTTAGGAAGATATATCATGGCTGAGGCTATACCGTACCATTTGTTATTCGGGTCGTCCATCTTTGGAAACATCGTAAAGACTTCGCCTATAAACACCATATAAAGGATGTTTAGGCGCTCATCCACTTTTTGCAAGTCTTTATCGAACGTACCTCGCTCGCCCGGCGTTTTGCGGTTTGCGGCTTCGGCAAATTTGTTGAGCTTGTAGATGATTTTGCCGTCTTTATCGCTTGCAAAAAAGTCGTTATAGCTCGCGTATTTGGCCTTTTCGTCTATGCCGATTAGCTTTTTTAGCTCTTTATTTCCGACGTAAATTATCGGCACGTCGCGCCAGTACGGGGCGTTTATCATCATAGAAAGTATGGCTTGATTTGCATTTAGGCCGTCTAGCGTATCGCTGCGGTGGATCTTGTTTAAAATTTCCCTTGCGACAGTGTCAAAAGGCTTCATTCTGCCGTCGGCGCTTTGGATGATTAGCGTAGATAGTTCTTTGGCGTGGTTTGCATCGATGTTTCTAGCGTTATCGGCCGCGTAGATTTTGCTCGGAGCAAATGCCGCAAAACAGGCGATTAGTGTGAAGCTAGCGACTTTTTTAACGGCGTCCTCGTTTATCATTTTAGCTAGTTTTCTAAAGCGCGAGCGAGGGTTTACGACGTTGAAAAATAGTCCAAGTCCCAGCAAAAAGTAGCCGATGTAGGTCGGAATCTTACCTGGATCGCGGTTTACCGATAGTACGGTGCCAAGCTCGTCTTGGTCGTAGCTGCTTTGAAAAAATCTATATCCGTCGTGATCTAGTACGTGGTTCATATAAATTTTATACGGGTAGTTTCCGCTCCTAGAGTCCTCGACGATGACGTCGCTAGAGTAGCTCATCGGCGAATTTGAACCCGGATAGCGCTTAAGCTCGAAGTCTTCAAGTTTTAAAGAAAATGGAAGCTCGACCATCTTTGAGCCCCAGTAAACGTTAAAAAGTACGCCGTCGATCTTAGCTTTAGCCGGTATGTAGCTGTTTTCGTATAGCATGAGCTGCTGAGTCTGCCCGTCAAACGTCAAATTTGCTACCAATGCGTCGTATTCGCCGTTTTTGCTCACGACTCGCTTGGCAGCTTTTGTTAGCAATGATTTTGGAACAAAATTTACGTCCGTGACCGTATAGAGCTGCATCGGTAAAAACTCGGTCGCTTGGTCTTTTGCGTACTCGCCTTTTTCGTTGGTCGCCATCGTAAAGTAGCCGATATTTTGGTTTGAAGTTAGATAAAATTTGCCATCTTTTAGCTCGATTTTGACGAAATTTTCAAGCAGCGGCTGCGCGTCGAATGCAAAGCTAACGCCGCCCACCTCGCGAGTTTCGCCGGCTTGCAGGCTTATTTCTTCTTTTGAGTCTGGGCTTGAGACCGCAAGCCTAACGAGCGGCTCGCCTTTTTCCGCTTCGTAGTACTCGGTTTCGGCTTTTTTGTAGTATCCTTCAAAGGTTAAATTTGCTTTTTTGCCTGCGATTTCAAGAGGTAAATTAAAATCGTTTGAGCCGACGGAAGTGATTTGTTTTGGGATCGAGTTTGAGTAAATTTGACCGTCTTTTTCGGCTACGATTTCTATTCTAGAAACGGATCCGAATACCGCGTTTGAGGTTTCGTTTTCTCTGATGTGGATGTTGCCCTCAAAGCCTAGATATCGCGTCATCGCAGCTCCAAGTAGCATAAATAAAAAGCTAACGTGAAATATCAAAACGGGCAGTTTTTCTTTTCTTAAAAGGTTGTATCTAAAAATATTGTAAGCTAAATTTATGCCTAAAAGCACCTGCACTAAAGCAAACCAACTCGCTCCGTAAACCGCCGCCCACGCGCTTTTTGTGTCGTAGTAGCTTTCTATTATCGTCGCTACGCCGCTACCGATAGCAAATATAACAAGTAGCACGACGGCCGACGTCATACTGAAAAATAGGGATTTTAACTCGCTCAAAACATATCCTTGAACATAAATTTAGTAAACCAAAGTGCGCATTATAGTAATTTTTTTTAAATAAACTTACTTTTTAGTTATTATTTTATGA